>JAZOWH010000177.1:0-16683 GCA_045659165.1 Candidatus Fimenecus sp.
TACATTGTTTTCACCCTGACGGTCCCAAACCTGAGCAAAGAATGGGTTGATTCTTGCTTCTTCATCATAATCCCATGGCCAAGGAAGTTCAACTGGACACCAGTGACCACCTTTAAGTACAAGGTTTGGTGACATTTCAAATTCGTTACCTCTTGCACTTACCCATTTAACTGGAGTGTACATATCAACGATTTCAGTTGCAAGGCACTTACCACCTCTGAATTCAGCAGCTTTCTGCAAATCTTCGAGAGTGAGAGTGTCAAATGGTTTTGTTTCATCATAACCATGGTCAAGAACTACTACATCACTTGCAGTTGTTTTCTTTGATGGAATAATAACTTCAAAGTCATTCCAGCTTCTTGGAAGCTTTTCATATTCTTCCATGCTGCCGTAGTAAGCTTTCATTCTTACATCAACTTTGTTTTCTGCCCACCAGAGTGTACCATACTCAGGTGTCTGTGCAATCTTCTTCATCCAAAGATTCTTAAGGATTGGTGCAAATGGTTTTGCAAGGAAAGCGAGCTTATAGTAGCCTTCAACATGGTTCATCATGCTCTTGAAATACTGCTTAACAGGAATATTAGCACGGAAATGACAGTACTTTTCAAGCTTGTCACCATCATAGTACCACTGACCGTGGAAATTACGAGTTGTGAACCAGTGTGGGTCAAAGAGTTTCTTAGGTGAACCAAGTCCCAATGTACCAAGAAGAAGGTCTTCAAACTCAAAGTTAGTAATTCTGTATTCTTCACCTGAACCGATGTTATAGAAGTTTCTCCAGAATTCTTCAGGAATATCGTCACCACAAACGTTTGCAAGAAGACGACCTGAATCTTCAACAGTTGCCCATTCAAGAACACCATTGATTGGAACATGATACATAATTGGTTCAAGATTCTTAAGGATTGCAGGATAAAGGATACCTGACTGACGAAGTGATACCCAGTATTTAAGACCTGATTCAGCAAAAACTGCTTCTGCCTTAATCTTACTGATTGCATAGTGGTCATAAACACTTACTTTAAGTGGGTCACCTGTTCTACCCCAATGGATAGGAGCATTTCTGTCACCTGTTTCAGCAACTGTACCAATATAAACTACCTTAACAGCATCTGGGTCTGGCTGTGCCTTAATAGCGTTAACAATGTTCTGTGCAGCAGCAACGTTTGTCTTCTGTGTTTTAACAGGATAATAGTCAGCTGCAGGTGAAACCATACCACCAACGTGAAGAACATAGTCAGCACCTGTTACCATCTCGAGAACATCGTTATAGTTTGTAAGGTCACCCCAAACAAGTCTAACTGATGGGTCATTTTCGTAAGCTGCAAACTTTTCACGATTTTTCTTACTATCACGATTAAGAACAACAATGTTGTACTTATCTTTTTTTGCATATAACTCTTGGAAACCAGCCCATCCCATTGTACCTGATGAACCTGTAAGAGCTACGGTCTTTTTCTGCATAGGAATACCCCACTTTTCATATAAATTCATACAAAATAATTATACCTTTTACCCATATTACTTGTCAATAGAAATAATACTGTATTGACATATATTTAACAATTTATGAAAAAGTGGTTATTATTTATGAGAAAATCCTCTTGAATTACATCAAGAGGACTTTAATTCTTTACTATATTCTTTTATTTTGTTACAAATATGAACTTACTTTTTTTGCGTTATGGGAGAATATTACCCGCTGAACGATAGATTTCATACCATTCTTCACGAGTAATCTGGATTTCACTTGCCTTTAAGCAATCTGCAAGTCTTGTAAGATTTGTTGTACCTGTAACCGGCTGCATCTTTGCAGGATGACGAAGAATCCATGCAAATGCCATTGTGGTTTTTGATACGCCATACTTATCCCCTATTCTTTGAAGAGTTTCATTAAGCTCAGGGAATTTTTCGTTATCAATAAAGCAACCTTTGAAAAATCCGTATTGCATTGGTGACCATGGCTGAATTGTAATCTTATTAAGACGACAGAAATCAAGCACACCACCATCACGATTAACACCTGACTCGTTATACATATTCACATTTATACCTGACTGAATCATTGGTGTGTGCATAACTCCAAACTGCAACTGATTAGCACAAAGTGGCATATCCATAGCATTCTGTAAAAGTTGCATCTGATAGGGATTCTGGTTTGAAACGCCAAAATGACGAACTTTTCCTGAAGATTTAAGATAATCAAATGCCTTTGCCCCTTCTTCAGGCTCCATAAGTGCATCAGGACGATGAAGAAGTAATACATCGATATAATCTGTCCCCAGTCGTTTAAGACTACCATCAACTGAATTCACAATGTGGTCATAAGAAAAATCAAACTGACCTTTACGGATACCACATTTTGTCTGAATCATAATATTTTCTCGCATTGATGGTGAAATAACTTTACCAAAAACTTCTTCACTTTTTCCACCACCATAAATGTCAGCGTGGTCAAAGAAGTTAGCACCGAAACCTAACGCAGTATCGACAAATGCAGCTACTTCCTTTTCACTCATATCACTTATACGCATACAACCTACTGCAACAGTAGGTACTTGTATTCCGCTTTTACCAAAATCAATACTATACATAAAATCTTCCTTTTAATTTAAAATCTTTGCCAGAAATCTATTCCCCATGGATGTGATTGCTCTTCCCAATCATCACGGTGCTTGAGGATTTTTTCTCGCATTTCATTAACTTTTTCTTTATAATCTTTGCAATCTGCAAGATTTTCAGTTTCCCAAGGGTCATTTTTAATGTCATATAAAAATGTCCACTTATCTTCTTCCTTGTCACCATTACGATATTCAATAAGTTTATAGTTATCGTCTTTTACACCTCGTACAAACTTATCAAATATGAGATATAATTCATCACGGAATTCATCTCCGTGTTCACCATCAAGAAGATGAGCAAAACTCTTTCCGTCAACAGATTCAGGTATTTCTATACCAATCTTTTCACAAAGAGTTGGAAATATATCATAAAGATAGACATAAGCATCATTTCGCGTGTTTTGTGCAATATCGGGTCCTGCCATAATTAAAGGAATACGCACACCGTGTTCATAAATATCTTCTTTGCCTAACCATCCGTGCTGACCAACAGCAAGACCATTATCCCCTGTAAATACAATAATTGTATTATCCTCTTCCCCTGACTGATGCAAAGCATCAAGCAATCTGCCGATTTCATAATCAAGATGAGTTATCATTGCGAAGTACTCAGCAATATGACGCTTAATTTCATCTTTCTGTCGTGGATAAGATGCAAGATGCTCATCACGATGCACCATAAGCGGATAATTAGTATCAATAATTTCCTGAAAATTCGGTGGCAGAGTAATTTTTTCCGCATCATACATCTGACGGAATTCATCAGGCATAGTGCGTGGGTCATGTGGTGCTAAATATGCCAGATACATAAAAAACGGTTTATCTCCACCTGCATTTTTATTAAGCAATTCTATAGCCGCATCTGTAAGTAAGGTGCTCGAATGCTTCCCTGGGTCAAACTCATCACAATGCTGTGATTGTGGATGATTGTCATTATAAAAATCCACCACAAAATTGATTACGTTATCGTATTTCCCCGTAGGGTCATATCTGCAGGTCGGCACATTCCAATGGTCCCACATACCGCCGAAGAAAATCTTTGCACCCTGAGTAAAGCTTCGTGCATAAGCAGGACATCCGTTATGCCATTTACCAAGGCCAATGGTTTCGTATCCGTTATTCTTGAAGGTTTCAGCAAGAGTCTTATGCTCAGGTGGAATATTGCCACCTAATTCTTCTAAATGAAATGGATTTCGTCCTGACAAGACCATAGCACGACTTGGCATACAAACTGCACCACAAGTACCACCCGCTATATGAGCACGAACAAAGGATGTACCACGTTGTGCAAGTTTATCGAGATTCGGTGTAATAATCTCTTTATTTCCCAAAGCATGAATTGTGTCAAATCGTTGGTCATCAGTTACAATAAATAAAACATTTGGTTTTTTCTGCATAAAAACACCACCTTTAATGATTAAAGTATAATGGAACAAATTAAATTTTGCAATAAAAAGATAACTCCCCTTGAAACAATTCAAGAAGAGTTATAATTGTATAAACAATAAAAATCAGGAAAGTCCTTTATTGTATGGAATAACCCAAAGTACTAATAGAAGCATTGTAACAACTATTCCAAGAGGAATAGTTAATCCAATCATCATTTTTGTTTTCTTTATTTCAACTGGGTTATCTTCTCCCGGTGGTAAGATAAACAACTTTTTTCGTTCATCAAATTCTTTCTCAGTTACCTTTGTCAGCAATGAACCCAACACGAGAAAAAGTATACTTACAAAAACACCTACAAAAAACGGGTCAAAATAAATGGGAAGTGAAATCGAATTTACTGAAACATATATTTTCATAACAGACGACACAACAAAACCAAATAACATACTAAGGAATGCCCCTGTTTTCGTCACTCTTTTACTCCAAACACTTGCAATTGACACCGGCAACCACGAACATGCAACAATCGTTGCACCAAGATATGTAATCCAGAATATCTGTGGTGGTTGAAAAACACAAATAAGACAAATAATAATTGCAACTATAACAATTGTTAATCTTCCGAATATCAATTGTTTTCTTTCATCCTTAACATGGAGTATGTCCATTGTGATGTTGGAACCAATCAACGATAAGAATGTTGTAGCAGAAGAAATTGCAGAAGCAAGAACACCTGACAGTACTATGATTCCCAAGAACTTAGGCATTATGTTCATAGATGCCCAAACAAGTGCATTTGATGGGTTTTCTAAACTAGGATAAATTTTATTGGTGAATACACCAGCCATACACATCAAGAACTCTATTATAAATACACTTGCAGAAGCAATAATTCCAGAACGCACAACAGTATGTTCATTTTTAGCCATAAGATAACGGCTTGATTGCCATGGTGCTACCATTAATACAGCCATCCATGCTATACCATATCCTACTGCCCAAATCATATTTTCAGCACCTGATGGATAAAAATAATCCAAATTACCACTACCTGCTAAAATATCTGGTATGATTTCATAATTAGCCATTTCACTAACTGTAGCTGTCCACCCACCTGCTTCTTTTGCAACAACAATTGCGCCTATAACAGAAGCAAAAGAGAATACACCGAACATTAACGTATCAGTAATCAACACACCTTTTGCACCAGAAAATACTGTAATTAATGTAAAAACAATAACTGAAATCACAACGCACATTTCATATGATAATCCAGTAAGCGAACTCATAAGAGTTCCTATTCCCTGAACACATGAAAGAATGTACACAAGCATAATGAATGTACTCGTGATTGTCGCAAGAATTTTCATTGGTTTTGAATCAAAACGTTTACCAAAGTATTCAGGCAAGGTTGTACAATTACTTCGTCTTAAATAACGACCAAAGAAAACTGAACCAACAACATAACCAACCGATAAAACCCCTACTGCCACAATGATTGGTGCAAAAAAACCACTATAAGATTCCCCTACATCACCCATGAATAGTCCAACGCCTATAAATGAGGCGACCAATGAACCTGTGATTAAAATTGTTGGTGCATTTCGCCCAGCCACAAAGAATTCATTAGCACTTTTCACCTTGCGACTAATTATGAAACTCAAAACAATATAAATTATAAAGCCTACAATAATTCCAAACAAATACATTATTTATCCTCATTCTCGTTTTTTCTCTTAAATGATTTTCCCACATGTATATACGATACTATACCACATAAAACAAACCACAGACCTATACCAATAGCAATACCATATTCCATACTCTTATTCTCTACCTTCAATATATTTCAATGTTATATCTGCATAATAATTCATTTTATCATACCATTCCATCATGTAGGAAGACGCTTTTCCTGCAACCTTGCCCTCATACACAGACCAAACAAACCAATAGTAATAAATAATTGATGCACATGAAAACAAATGCAATTTTTCTTTTTTTGTGGTTTCACGACCATAATACATATAAAGCCATTTGTCTACCTCACTGAAATTTGGAGAATTCAAAGAAAATAGTTTGCATATATCAAACCCTATATCGCTATCACCTGCAAATTCCCAATCAATCAATTCAAGTTTGTCTTCGGTGATTAACAAATTAGGTTCATAGATATCATTATGACAAAGTGATGTCTGCCAAGGGTCATTTTCTAGGAAAGTAACAATCGGTTTAATTTTTTCTTGCACCTGTACAAGTCTTTCATATGCACTGTTATCAAGGACTCTAACAAAATCAATAAGTTTTTTTGCTTCATCATAATAATTAAAAGAAAAACCAACTTTTATTTTTGAATCATGCAATACTTTTAGACTATCAGCAAGCAATTTTGTGTGCTGGACATTTTCAAAATTAAAAGTTTCTTTCACATCAACAAACTTTGAAATTTTCCATCCCTCTACATCATCCACATAAATTAATGTATCATCTATTCTTAATTTTTTTGCTATATTAAGTGATACAGCTTCTTTTTTACGGTCAATTACGACTGAAGCTGTATTACCAGGATGTCGGTATATATAATAATTATCATTAACCAAAAATTTAAACGAACGATTATTAAGACCCTTTTTTATAACTTCAATATCTTTAATATCTTGTATACTACAATTCAAAACATTGCAAATATTTTCAAAAATCTTTATGTTATTATGAGCAATAAAATCTGGGTCAAAGACTTTCAACTCATCCATACTATCAAACTCTAAAATATCGCCATCTTTGCACTGTTTTATATACATAGGAAGTTTGTCGAGATTTTCTGCATACACATTTTCCCAATATAAATTTTCCACACCATCTCTACCATAATAACTTTCCAAAATCGGCACAAAGTTCCTAGTAAATTCACGATTATAATATGCGTGTCCAAACATTATCCACTGATTGTTTGATGGTTTGTTAGTGTCATAAATCAATCCCGTCTCATCAAATGTAAATGCACGTTCAACATAACTGATTCCTTCTAAGTATACAGAACAATAATAAGCTCTATACTCATATTCGTGAAATGGATTTTCTGGATAATAATTATCAGAACAACATATATATGTGTTTCCCAAATGCTGTCTAGCATGATATATACTAGAATGAGTGTTCTTGGTTGCAAATTCATCGTTTACAACTAATGTCACACCAAATTTTTCTCTCAAATACAAAAACTTCTCCATCATGTATCCAACAACTACAACAATCTCTTCTACATTTTTTTCCTGCAATTGTCTGATAATTCTCTCTATTAAAATGTCACCTTTTACAGCAATCAAGCCTTTTGGCTTTTCAAATGAAATAGGTACAAATCGGCTACTCATACCTGCAGCCAATATAATTGCATTATCAACCTTGTATTTGCTCAATTCGTCTACACCTAATTTAGTAGGCTTATTGTTTTCATCGATGTAATTTTTCTCTTTTAATAGTGTTAAATCTTGCTCAATATTTACTTCTTCGTAAACATCACGCAACAAATCAAATTCTTGTTTTGTAAGCATTTTTACATTTCCTTATTAATCTAATTTTTCATCGGGTTTCGATAAGTCAAAACTGATTCTACCAGGATTATGGGCTACTCGCTTATCTTCTGGTGGAAGTTGCATATAATCACCGTAACATATTCTCAAAATCTTATCGTATTTATTTGGAGCGGGGTATTTTTTGCCACAAAAATCCAAATCTACAGCTGGCAAAAAATCTTCTCTTTCAAAACAAAATCCCCACGAATAAAACATATTACCATGGCTATTGCGAAAGATGTCTCTCAATCTGCAAAGAAGTCCATCAGGTAACATTTTGAGTAAGCGATTACCAGCGTTTATATTTTCTCTTTTACATGCTACTGCTACTGTTAATCTCTCTCCTATTTTCATTTTAATTTTTGAGAATATAGATGGAGACTTTTTATAATCATATAACGGAATTATATCAACAAATATACCATGATGTTTTTTAAAATTAGTATCTTCTTTGCTATAAAAAGCTGTGTTATTCAATCTCACCTTCGCAAAATAGGTAGGATGATATTTGTCTGTTTTGCTTGTTTGTAAGAAGAATTCTTCCGACAATTCCTTAGGTGCTACCTTTAAAAACTTTTTATAATCCTTCATAGGCATATTTATGTCTATATCATCATCCCATGGTATAAAGCCTTTATGTCTTACTGCACCGATGAGTGTACCCCACATAATAAAATATGTAATATCATGTTTTTTACAAATTCTGTCAATCTCGTCTAAAATTTTCAATTCATGTTGCCACAATTTTTCAAGTATTTCCTGTTTCATAAAACCCCTCCACATTGGCACATGCTCAAAATGTTTATATAATTATATCATATCCAACATGGCAATTCAACTTTTACTGAAAGAATTTTAGATATTATAAAAATATATAACTTGCATTTATCTGATTACCTTGTTACAATTCTTTATAGAAAGGGTTGGTTTTATCATGCTTGATATATTCAGATTTATATTTAATATTCTCATTTCCGTTTCAATTACTATATCTTCGATTTTTTCTCCTGCTGTGATTTTACCACCAACTGAAAATCTTGATTTTGACGTGCTTGAATATCCGAAAGAAGCCGTAAAGACTCTTGACGAATGGGGAATTACGGAAGAGGAGCTTAAAGCCCGTGCTGACTCGGAATTGGAACTTTACGAGGGTTGTCAGGGTTATGACGATGTAAATGGAATCGTTATTTCACCATATTACAAAGCACAAATCGGTGAAAATGCCATCCCTGTTTATGCTGCAACAGTTTTTCTTGGTGAAACACAGTATGGTGAACTTCACTCGTTTTCCGAGATATACCTTGACGAGAATGAAGCTTTTTCTCTTAACATTGAGCTCCATTCCGAAGATTTCAAAATAAAGGATGCAATATGTCTGCCTGAAAGTCTTGGTGTTAAGACAAAATGCTCTAAAGGTGTTATGACAGCTACCATTGATGATTTTGGAATTTATACTTTTCTCTTCAACTCTGCATCACAAGAATGTGCATACACCCTTTTTGTGAGGGAAAGAATTGATGAAGATGCTGAAATTGCTAAATACCAGAAGCAATACGGTGAAGAAAATGTGATTGTTGTTGATAGCGGTCTGTTAGAAATTCCTTATGCATGTTTCTCGCAAAACGATACAGTTGTTTATCTCCGTCAGGGTGCATATGTTCTTGCACAACACATGTATGATATTATGAGCGAAGAAGATGAACTTAAATATTCTGACCCTGATGCAATATATCTTAACGCACTTGGTCTTACAAGACATCCTTTTATTAACTTCTATAACTGCACAAACATAAAATTTGTAGGTAGAGGTGTTCTTGATTTATCCCACCTTGACCGTCGTGAACGCAGAGGTGTTGTATTTACACAATGTAAAAATATTGAGGTAAGTGGCATTAAAATAGTCAATTCACCTGAATGGTCATTTATCAGTTATCGTTGTGAAAACCTAACCATTAAGGATGTTGACATTTTCGGATACAGACAAAATTCTGATGCCTTCGCAATCTGCAATACACAAGGCGGTACAATCGACCGTTGCTTTGCACGAAGTGGTGATGACCTTTTTGATGTAAAGGCGATTCATTCACCTGAGCCATCTGCAAGTGAAAACATTACCTTTACAAACTGTGTTGCGTGGGGTGGAAAAGCAAGATGCTACGGAATACATGGTGAAGTAAACAGAGCTATAAGAAATATCACATTCAGGGACAGTGCCGTTATCTGTCGTGATGCAACATGGAATAACAATCGTATCGCATCTCTTGCTGTTATAATTGAGTTAGCAGAAGGCAGTATTGATGGTGTAGTCTTTGATAATATTGAAATTTTCCGTGATGATGGTCGTGCCATAGCGTGTATAGTCTTTACCGAGGAAATCGGAGATATGGAGACAACAGAAATCAACAACTTCACTGCCGACAACATTGTATTCAAAAATATAACCTACAACGCAGCAATGAAATCGAAAATTTCTGCAGCTAACGAAACAAACACAATGAACGTAACAGTTGAAAACGTTAAATTCAAAAACTTTAATTCCAAAAGAAACAGTAAAACGATGTTTGTTACTGACAAATATGCAAACGTAACATTCAAATAATTGAATAATAGCTAAAAAATTCCCACCGATTTCTCGATGGGAATTTTTTATTTTATCAAGATTAAATTTTTTCAAAAATCAATTTAAATAACTCTGTGAACCATTTAATGATAGATTTCAAAGCATTGAATATATATACATCTGGTTTTGTAGGCATATCCACCTCAGGGTCTGCCTCCCACTGCTCTGTATGACAATTTTCTGTAGTCATCTTATCAGCATAGTTATTGTCCTTATTATAAACAACATACTGTGAAAAATCAAAATCATCAATAGAAAGTTGCTGGTCAGCAGTGATAACTGTATAAATCAACTCGTTTTCCCACCAGCTCCAGTTTGAGTGCTTATTACCTTTAATAAACCATGTATAATCAGGGAAAAGACAAGTAGACGCATCTATCTGCTTATCTGGAGATATATATTTACCCTTGCCTTCAGCCTCTTTTTGAGCAATATACTCGTCTGAAAGTGTATCATAAACTGTTGATGTTGTTGCACCGAAAGAAGCTCTGTTTACTGATACAAACTGGTCGGCTACAAGCTTTGCAGAGTCACTTGTAGGAATCATCTGTGCACCATATTTTGCAATAAAAGCAACTTTTGCCCCACTATTCTTAACTTCCATAAGAAGTTCAGGTATTCTTTTACGAACATTTACATGATAATTATCAAGTTTTTCAATAAGGCCTGCATACTCTGTTCTTTTCGCATCATTTTCGTCACCAAAAACGTATCTAATTGCTGTGTCATAATCTTCTACAGTCACAGCAGCCCAATAGCTTGGCCATGTCATAACAGTTGCTCGTGCGAGAGAAGATGTCATGCCCTCAACCAACTTAGCATATAACATTTCTTCTGTAATACCTATACCTGTTTTCAAAATACCTGTTTTATTAAGTGTATCCAAAGTCTGAAGAATGAACGGACTAATGTTCATAATATTATAGAAATTACAGTCAGCAAGTATGCGATAAATTGAATTACCATCAACATGGAATTTACCACTGATTGCATCACTAAGAGGTTCCATACCGTTTACTGTACCACCGTCAAAACCGAGACCATATATGCTATCTGTACCATATTTTGCAACATAAGCAAGAGCAACATTGGTACCAAGACATTTAGCCATAATTGCAACTTTATCTGCGCCTGTTGTTTCTTTTACCTTTTCAATATGAGCATGGAATTCATCAGCAACTGCCCATGGGTCAAGTCTCCAGTCATAGTAGAACTTGTAATCTAAATCTCCATACCAACCTTTTTCTTGTTTGAAATCTGTTGCAACCCTTGCTGCCATTTCTGCTTTTCTTTCCGCTGAAAGACCTGAGCCTTCAGGAGCAGTTCCATCTTTATTAAGATGTGAAGCACCGAAAAGTTTACTCAATTCTATATAAAGATTGTCGTAGTATTTATCCCACTTATCAAACAAAATACCTTCTATAAGGAAAGGCTGAAGAATATTTACCACAGATTGGATAATCTGGTTATCTCCATCTTCACTTTCACTATTTCCGCCACCAGTAATGCCAGCAAGAATATCGGTTGTCTTGAATATCTGATTTCCTTCACCATCGTAAAGTGGCTCACCATCACCTGATATTTCAACAACAGGAATCTGACTTCCCCAACCACTGATTTGAGCGGCTGAAATCGGTGCTACCATGGTAATCATCATGGCTAACACTAAAATTAATGAGAGTATTTTTTTCATATTTTTCCTCCTATGTCAATTTAACGTTATGGTATCATATATGAAATAAGATTTCAACCTTTCATGAAAAATTCATCTAAACAAAAAGTCCCCACCTATTATAGATGGGGACATAATTTTATTTGTTTTTAGGGATATCGAAATCAAGGAATCCCTTTGCACCGAATACAAGATATACGACATCATTAAGACCTTTAAGACCAGTGTTAAGAGCCTTATCTATGAATTTTGGTTCTGATTCAGGTTCATAAACGCCGATTTCAACAAGCATATCATGAACCTTGTTCATAACTGCTTCATCATTTTCAACATTATTAACTGTCTTTTGTGTCATTGCATCTGCTTCAGCAAGAATTGCTTTCTGTTCTGCAGTGAGAACATAACCTGTTTCCTTACAATATCTTTCAAGGTCCTCTTTATACCACTTAAGAGGCTTTAAGTTTCTTGCACCGTTGAACTGTGGATAATAATATTCTCCGTCAGGATTATCGCAACTGTCAACTGTTGTTACGTGACCTGTTGCAAGGTTAAGAGCAAGTGAAAGAGCTGTATTGTTGTGTTCAAGTTCATGCTTTTGCTCATAGAAGTACCATGTAGAATCCTTATAATAACATGTTGAAATGTCAATAGAACCATCAGGAGAGAGTTCTCTGCCCTCAGTATCTTCAAACTTTGTTCCATATGGTACGAAAGATGTTCCAGGAGCTGTTGAATCGATATTGATGATTTCGTCAGAGTTTGTTGTAGGACTGCTCTTCATAAATCCGAAGAGACTATAGTCTGCTGTACAAGCACCGAAAGGAAGACCGTAACCAGCAATAAATGAGAATGTTACGCCTTCAGCCTGAAGGTTTGCAATATTCTCGTGAAGTCTTGATTTCGCTGCATAGAAATCTTCAACTTCTTTTTTTACAACATCAGAAGTGATAAAGCCTGTTGCCATAACCTCTTCATATCGTGCAAGAGGAGCCATATTGCTAAGTGATGGAGTTGTGCCGAAAACTTCTGTTGAAAGACCTCTTAATGCCATATCAATAAAGCCACGAAGAACCTTTTTAGGAGCCATACGAAGAGCAACATTCACAAGATATCCCCAAGGTTCACCAACAAGGTCACCGATAAGACCGTTATAGAAAAGGTCTGCAGACATAGGTTCGCAATAACTCTGAGTAAGCATGTCAGCAATAATTTCTGTACCGTCCCATGCACCAACAATACCGATAACTCTTCTGAGATGGTTTTCAGCCTTTGTTGGATATGCATCTATGTAAGCTGTTGTAACAGATGCACCCATACTCATAGGAACAAGAACAACGTCTTTTGCGCCAACTTTATTATTTGCAAGAATAGTTTCGATGAAATCGTGAAGTCCCTCTACATTCTTTGATGTATATGAGAATGCACCGTAATTGAAGCAATAAAGATAATCTTCATAGTTTTCACCGAATTTCTCTTTTGCAATATCTTCACAAGGAATTGATGAATAGAAGCGTTCTCTTGCTTCACTGCGCATTTCACCGTCTTCACCTTCTGCCCAAGGATACTGAGAAACAGGTACTGCATATCTTGGAGTTACAACTCTTGGGTTAGAATTGCCTTGTTCGTCAACAAGATTGAACTTGAAAAGATTGCGAAGTATTGTCTTCACATCATCTTCTTTTATCATAAGTTTTCTTGTAAACACAGAAACAAGAAGGTCACCAACAACATTGATTATAGATTTGATAGTTGATTTATCTGAGAATGCCTCATCAAATGAATTGAAAAGATTCCATCTTGCCTTATACTTTCCTTCTGCAATGAGAGAAGCATAGTTATCATAATCCTGAAGAGTGCCTTTTTCAAAAGCACCTTCTTGTGTATAACTTTCATCAAAAAGATAAGAATAGCTCTGTCCAATACCTGTTACGAAAACGATAAGACTGTTTTCACCATCTGCGAAAACACTTTCCATATCAGATACAGTTACAGCTTCCTGATTTTTTTCACTTGCAGACACAGGAATCACTGCCATGGGTAACACCATCGCAACTGCAAGAAGAACAGCAATAAACTTTTTCATTTCTTGAACCCCTTTCGGATACTTTTTATATATACTATCATTTATTATTTTTCATTTCAATCCTATTTTCAATTTTCGGCTTTTTGTCCAAAGTTTGAGCATGGTTTTTATATTTATAAACAATAGATATTTTACAATTTAATGCCGGTAAGCAAACGAATTACATCAGTAACCTGTAAATAAACTTTAAAGAATACCGACTCAAAAATACCAAGAGTTGCATCAAGCTTTGTAACATCGCCGAATTCGGTAAGATGTTCTCCACCATCAAGAATATATTCAGAAACTGTAAGCAGTTTTGATTCGTAAACAGATGTATCCTTTTCATTGATAGTCAACATACGGATACCTCTTGTTGCAGGGTCACCATAAGTTCCAAAAGAACCGCTAGGAGTGTTTACAATATCAACGCCATTCTTCTCAACTGTAAAAGAATTAAGGTGGTCATGGCCTGAGAAAACAGCAACAACATCACCAGTTTCTACAAAAGCATCAAACTGTCCGTAATTATAATAACCAGGACAAGGTGCTTCAAGAAGAAAACCATCCTTGATATTATGTACAAATGGCAAATATGTATAGGACTTGCCGTCATAGTTTCGGGTTGCCAAGCCTAAAGCAAAAGGAAAATCGTAAAACATCAATTCATTGATTTCCTGAACAATGATGTGCTGGAAAGCCATTGCTTTTACAGTTTCTCCACCATTTGCAGCTTTAAGTTCTGCTGCTGTGTTTTTATACCATTCTATCTGGTCTTTATGAACACAATCATATCCGAGCTTATTACCATCTTCATCATAAGCATACGAATTTGAATCAAACATATAAAGACTGTAAGCTATTTTTTTACCATCAGAGCTTTTTACAGTAAGGTTGTGATTACCAACACCTGAAAGTTCAGGAACTGCATCATACGCAAGACAGTATTTTCCACCATAAAGCTTATACATCTTAAAAAGTTCTTCACGAGAAACTCCCTGTTCATCATCATGATTACCGAAAACAAATGTGAAGTATGTTTTTGTGTCAACAAAAATCTCACAAATTTCCTTGATTGCATCTGCCTTAGTTTCCTTTGGTGCAGTTGTGTTATCACCACCAAGAACAACTATATCCGGTTCATGAAGCATAATCATATCTTTAATAAATGCAACTGTAGTTTTGTTCATAGGAAAATGATCCTGAATATCACAGATATTAAAGATTTTTAATTCACCATTTTCATCAAATTTAAGCACATCATTTTCTCCAGGAATTGCTGCAAAAGCAATAACAGAATGAGAGAAAACGAGAAGTACGCTCAAAAGAATTGAAATTACCTTTTTCATATTGAGTCCCCCTTAAAATAATACACAACAATTTTACTACCAAAAAAAGTTATTGTCAAACAAATATAATAATTTCAGCTATACATATAAAAAGAGCCAACACCAAAAAGTGTTGACTCTATTTTATTATTTAATGTAATTCAAGAAAACTGTTTTTCTATAATCAGCCTTCGAGCATACCGTGATATCTACCCATCCAGTATGGAAGTGAATATGTTGTTGAACCTTCCATTTCATAAATGTTATGAGCATCGTTAAGGTCATATGATGAACCGTTATACTTATGGAATGCTCTTTCATCAGGTGCTGCAACAGTCTGTTCAAGCTTTGTAAGCCCTAAAATCATACCAACTGTCTTGAGAATCTTGCTGTCTGAATTCCAGAATTTAGGTGTATATGCATCAGGGTCGAATGAAATCTCATTTGTTCCGCCGATGCCAACATCATCAAGGTCAAACTCATAAACATCATCACGATTTTCATTTGTTGCAAGGAATCTTCTTAAATCCATTGGATGACGTGAAAGTGACCAGGATGCAGTTTCAATAAGGCTGTTACCATAAGCATCTGTCTTTTCCTCGTTAGGATATGCAAGCTGATAAACGTAATACCAAAGAGGATTTTCACTATTCTGCATTGAGAACCACCAATCATCAAGTGCTTCTCTGTAATATTTAAGAAGTTCTTCATCGTCCTCAAGCTGGAAGAGAGTATAGAAGCCAAGCATAGCCATTTCTTCGTCTGAGTGGTTGAGAATGAGTCTGTAAATAGTCTTAAAGAGCTTTGTGCCGACTAAAGGTCTTAATATGAAACCAAGCGCACCGGAAACATCATTTACATACTCGAGTATTGACATTTCGTATCTTTCGAGCTCCTGAGTCATAATCTCAGCATACTGGTACTGCTCATCAAGAGCCGCCATTTTATATTCGTCTTCCCACTTCTGGTCACCTGTGATATATGCTGCAACCTTGAATGCACTGAGAAGAACAAGAGCATTGAGAGGCGCACCGCCGAGAACCTGACCGTTGTGGAAATATGTTCTTGAGAACTTAGCCCAGGTTGTAGGCTGACCTGAACCGTCTACCATACAATAGCTGTTATCTGAAAGATGCTGAGCAAACTTTGACATTGTGTTTTCAAGAAGTGCCTTGAGTTCGGGATCCTCAGGTCCGAGAATATCATAAGCTAACTTATAAAGGAAGAGATGACCGATAATTTCGTCTGAGCTTGTGTCGCCCTTATAGAAAATATCATCTACATCATAATCTGCACCGATAAGGTCATTCCAGAGTCTTTCGGGAATTTCGCCTGTCGCGTTAACCTCAAGACCTCTATAATTTTCACCGTGGAGAAGGAAGTCGCTTCCGTCTCCATAGGTCTTTGTTGATAGACCTG
>JAZOWH010000178.1:0-3076 GCA_045659165.1 Candidatus Fimenecus sp.
AAATAAAAAGGACAGACTTTTTATAAGCCTGTCCTTAATTTTTGTTTTAATTAGTCAACCTTAATTGTCCAACCGAATGTGTCTTCGATTTTACCATACTGAATACCAGTAAGTGTATCGTAAAGTTTTTGTGTAAGGTCACCGATTTCAAAGCCATTGATTTCAACAACTTCTTCCTTATATCTAAGTGAACCAACAGGTGAAATAACAGCTGCTGTACCTGTACCGAATACTTCTTCAAGAGTGCCGTTTTTACCTGCTTCCATAACTGTGTCGATAGCAAGCTTGCCTTCGTTCACTTTGTAACCCCAGTTCTTGAGAACCTCGATACAGCTCATTCTTGTGATACCAGGAAGAACTGTACCTGATGTAGCTGCTGTGTAGATTTCTCCATCAAGCTTGAACATAATGTTCATAGCGCCAACTTCTTCTACATACTTTCTTTCAACACCATCAAGCCAGAGAACCTGTGAATAACCAAGCTTATGAGCCTTTTCACCTGCTGCCATAGATGCTGCATAGTTACCACCACATTTGATAGCACCAGTACCACCTGGACAAGCACGTACAAATTCTTCTTCAACATAAATTTTAACAGGATTAAGACCTTCTGCATAATAAGCACCTGATGGTGAGCAGATAATGATGAACTGATATTTTGCTGATGCCTTAACACCAAGAATAGGTTCAGTAGCAATTGTGAAAGGTCTAATATAAAGGCTTGTATCAGGTTCTGATGGAACCCAATCCTTATCAACTGCAACAAGTGCTTTAACAGCATCTACAAAGTCAGCAACAGGAATCTGTGGAATACAAAGTCTGTCATGAGTTGACTGCATTCTTTCTGCATTCTTGTCAGGACGGAAAAGATTCACGCTACCGTCTGCACAACGATATGCCTTAAGTCCTTCAAAGCATTCCTGAGCATAGTGAAAAACAAGTGCTGATGGATCAAGAACTACAGGCTGATATGGTACAACTCTTGCGTCGTGCCAACCCTGTCCTTCATCATAATCCATAATAAACATATGGTCTGTAAAAATGTGACCAAAACCTAAATTTTTCCAATCAGGCTTTGCTTTTGGTGTTGTTGTTTTTTCAATTCTGATTTCCATTTGAGAACATCTCCAATTATATAAAATATAAATTTTTTGTGTTATTGTGGCTTGTAATTCGGAACAAGTCGTTTAAGGAATGTACGAACCTCACTAGGTGTCAAATCTCCTATTGACTTAATTTCATTTTCAAGCATTTCGTCATCAATTTCAAGAGGCTTTGTAACAAAAATTTTGTCATTGCCTGTTTTTCTTCTCTGGTCAAGTTCTTCTTCTAAAGAAAGTTCTTCATAAAGCTTTTCACCAGGACGAAGACCTGTAAACTGAATATCAATATCCTTATAAGGTTCAAAACCTGAAAGTTTGATAAGATTTTCAGCCAATGTAACAATCTTTACAGGCTCACCCATATCAAGCACAAAGATTTCCCCACCTTTTGCAAGACCACCGGCCTGTACAACAAGCTGACTTGCCTCAGGAATTGTCATAAAGTATCTTGTGATTTCAGGATGTGTAACCGTAATTGGTCCACCATTTTCAAGCTGTTCTTTAAAAATTGGAATAACACTTCCGTTTGAACCAAGAACATTACCGAAACGAACAGCAGCAAATTTTGTACCGTTCGAAATCTTGCTGAAATGCTGAACAACTATTTCACAGACACGCTTTGTTGCACCCATAACATTTGTAGGGTTAACAGCCTTGTCAGTTGACAGAAGAACAAAGTTCTTAACGCCATACTCATTAGCGCAATATGCAGTATTATATGTACCGAGAATATTATTCTTAACTGCTTCATAAGGACTATCTTCCATAAGTGGAACATGCTTATGTGCTGCTGCATGGAAAACTGATGAAGGATTGAACTCTTCAAAAATTTCACGAAGTCGATTAATATCACGAACTGAACCTATTCGGATTTCAATCTGTGGTGCACCACAATACTGTCTGTCAAGAGAGTTTTTAAGTGTAAATGCATTGTTTTCATATATATCAAAAACAACAATTTTTGCGGGATTATACCTTGCAATCTGACGACAAAGCTCACTACCGATTGACCCGCCACCACCTGTTACAAGGACAGTTTCGTTTGTAACATATTTACAGACATCCGGATTAAGCTTAACCTCAGGACGAGAAAGAAGGTCAAGCACATCAACCTTACGGATTTTATCAGAAAATGATTTGTTGAAACCACCGAAATCCTCAACATTAGGTGCCAATTTAAGTGAACAACCTGTTGTCATTGCAATATCAAGAATTTCACGTTTTCTTTCAGGTGAAATAAGAGTGATACAGAATATAATTTCGTTTACATCATATTCAGCAACAAGTCTTGGAATATCCTCCGGCTTACCTGCAACAGGAATGTTTCTGATTCTCATTTTCTGTTTTACAGGGTCATCATCAACAATACACACAGGTGAGCCGAACTTATATCCTGAAAGGCTCATTTCATAAAGAATGGTGTTACCCATATTACCTGCGCCGATAATCATAATATTCTTATTTGCTATACCACTTCGTCTTTGCATATTAGAACGCATTGCTCTGAAAGACTTATAACCTATTCTGACACCAACACAAAAGAATGTTATCAATAAAAATGAGTCAATATAAGCAATAAGTGGAAGACAACCAACCCCGAACAGGAAGCCTGACTTCATAAAGATATAGTCAATAAGGAAACAGATAATTGTACCAAGACCTGCACCAAGAACAGTTTTTGTAAGTTCAAGGAATCCCATATATCGCCACAAATTTTTATAAAGTTTTGCTATAACAAAAACACCTATATATACAAGCGTTACATAAGGCATTCTTACAAGCAGCATATCCAGAATCTGTTTTGGCATAACAGAATAATCAAGATAATGCAGATAAATTGAAATCAGATATGCACCATTGACAAACAGGAAGTCAATGAGAATCATTATAGCCTGTTGTATTCTTGAATAAGTGAAAAATTTCTTCACAAAGACACCCCATAATAATTTATTTGATATCAATTTATCATTTTA
>JAZOWH010000179.1:0-2515 GCA_045659165.1 Candidatus Fimenecus sp.
AGCCAACGCAAAAGGCAGAATTGCTGTTGAAACCGAAACTGCAAAATATCCAAGCAGAGTGCCCACAACTTCAACAATTCCTGTAACTATGGCAATAAAAAATGTCCTTCTGTGGCTTATTCCTGCTGCAAGCATAGGTGCAATAATCACCATACCTTCAGGAATATTCTGTAACGCAATACCACCTGCAATAACAATGGCATCGGCAATATTGCCTGTACCAAATCCAACACCTGCTGCGATTCCTTCAGGAAGATTATGTATCGCAATCGCAATCACGAAAAGCAAAACTTTATCAAGCTGTTTTTGTGTGTCAGGGTGACTTTCAGTATCAACACCTGTCAGTTTGTGAAGATGCGGCACAATCTTATCAATAAGGTTGACACACAAAGCACCACAAAAAATTCCGATTATCGTCACAAGCAATGACCATTTTCCACCATATTCAAGAGATGGCAAAACAAGACCGATTACCGATGCTGCAAGCATAACTCCCGCTGCAAAAGCTAACACAATATCGCTGAATTTATGGCTGACTTTTTTAAACACAAAACCGAAAAGTGCACCAATAACCGATGCTCCACCAACACCCAATGCAGTTAACAATACAACTTTCATATTATTCACATCCTTTTTAATAGGAATATAAATGTGCATTATTCTCTTTATTTTATCATAATATTGTAAAAATAAAAAGAGGATAATTTTTGAAAAACATTATTCACAAAAAAATTTATTAAAATATATACAAAATGCATAAAAAAGTTCTTGCATTTTGTATTTTGTGGGAGTATAATTTCGTTTGGTTAAAAAAAGGAGTAATGATATATGGTTTTATTATCAATTTCAATTGCGCTTTTAACTGGTCTTTTAATGACTCGTATTTTCAAGCGCTTCCATCTTCCTGCAGTTACTGCATATTTGATTGCCGGTGTTTTAGTCGGTCCATATTTCCTTGGTGCACTAGGAGTTGACGGATTAGGATTTAATTCATCAGAGCAAATCGAAAAGTTATCTCTTATTTCAGAAGTTGCATTAGGTTTTATCGCATTCTCAATCGGTAACGAATTCCGTCTTGATGAATTGAAAAAGACAGGTAAACAAGCAACTGTCATTGGTATTTTCCAGGCACTTACAGCAACAGTCGTTGTAGATGCAGCACTTTTGGTGGTACATCTCATTATGCCTGATAAATTAACACTTCCACAGTTGTTGACTTTAGGTGCTATCGCAACTGCAACTGCTCCTGCTGCAACACTTATGGTTGTTCGTGAATATAAGGCAAAAGGTCCTTTGACAAGCTTACTTCTTCCAATCGTTGCATTGGACGACGCTGTCGGTCTTATCGTATTTGCAATTTGTTTCGGTATTTCAAAAACATTGGTTAGTGGTGAAGTTGACTTAATCTCAATCATCGTTAACCCATTGATTGAAATTGTACTTTCACTCATTCTCGGTGCAATAATGGGTTGGTTGTTGACTCATCTCGAAAAACTTTTCAATTCAAAAACAAACCGTCTTAACCTTACAATTGCATTCGTATTTTTGACAGTTGCACTCACAATGTTCGATTTCCATATCGGACCTGTACATATTGGATTCTCATCACTTCTCGTTTGTATGATGCTTGGTACAATCTTCTGCAACCTTTGTCCTCTTTCTCACGACCTTATGAATGCATCAGACAAATGGACTTCACCACTTTTCGCATTATTCTTCGTAATCAGTGGTGCCGAACTTGAACTTAATGTATTCCTTGATGGTGCAATCATTGTTATTGGTATTGTATATATCTTGTTCCGTTGTGTTGGTAAATACTTCGGTACAGCAATCAGTGCAAAAGCTACAAAATGTAGCCCTAACATATGCAAATACCTTGGTATTACACTTTTCCCACAGGCAGGTGTAGCGCTTGGAATGTGTGCAACAGCAATGCAGATAGGTGAACAAGGTAATCTTATCCGTAACATCACACTTTTTGCAGTTCTCATTTATGAACTCTTTGGACCTGTTATGACTCGTGAAGCATTGAAGGCTGCAGGCGATATCAAAGCAAAATCAACAGAGGTTGTCAATCGTCGTCAGGATATGCTCGAAGAAGCAAAGAACAGAGAGCATACTCACTACGGTCAACACACAAAAAAATAAAACTCAATATTATAAAGCAACAGGACTTGGAAAATTCCAAGTCCTGTTTTTTGGCACCCGTAGTAGGAATCGAACCTGCATCTAAGTCTTAGGAGGACCTTATTCTATCCGTTGAACTATACGGGCATATTTAAGGCAGAGATTTCCTGCCTTTTACTGTACTTTGTAACTTTGTGACCACTGGTCAATCATTTTTTCGAACTCGTTACCCTTTAATTTTCTTAAACACTGAGTTCTGTATTCAGGATAGTAATCGTATGTTTTGTCAAACACATCTATGCGCTGAACAAGGAAAACATAGTCATCCAGTGTTATTGTTCGTGCTGAACCAACATTTATTGTTGCAACTTCTTTATAAAAACCACTT
>JAZOWH010000180.1:0-2916 GCA_045659165.1 Candidatus Fimenecus sp.
CCTTTACCGTGTGCTGGAGCTTTTGACTTCTTTTCAAGAGTCTCTCTTCCGTTGCGTACGAGCTGATTAAATGTTGGCAAGTATTTCACCTCCGTAAATTTAATGTGTATATGCAGGGAGAAGGTACACCTTCTCCCACACATGCAAGAATAAATTTACCATTTTAAAACGACTTTGTCAACACTTAACAAAGATTAATTTTCAAAATCGTTAAAATGCACAAGTTTTTGTGATTTTTAATCACTCTGCTTGTTCTTCTGTTGCACTAACTGCTTCCATTATTTCAGAAAAGCTACTATCAGTTAAAACTTCTTCTGAAATTTTTGGTTCTGTAGAAACGATGTCAACTTCATTGTAGCACTTCATACCAGTACCTGATGGAAGAAGTTTACCAATGATAACGTTTTCTTTAAGACCAAGGAGTGGGTCAACCTTACCACGAATAGCCGCATCTGTAAGAACTTTAGTTGTTTCCTGGAATGATGCTGCTGAAAGGAATGACTCTGTAGCAAGAGAAGCTTTTGTAATACCGAGAAGAACTGGTGAATATGTTGCAGGAATAAATTCTTCGCCTGTTGCTTCACATCTTGCTTTAGCAGCTTTGTTTGCTGCATTAAGCTCTCTCTTTTCAACTGATGTGCCCTGAAGTAAATCTGTTGAGCCTGGCTCTTCAATTTTTACTTTACGCATCATCTGACGAACGATAACTTCGATATGCTTGTCGTTGATATCAACACCCTGCATACGGTAAGTCATCTGAACTTCTTTAATAAGATAGTTGTGAACTGCATCTACGCCGAGAACTGCAAGAACATCGTGTGGGTTAACAGCGCCCTCTGTAAGGTGTTGACCTTGCTTGATGTGTGCACCTTCAACGATTTCAGGGCAAAGTCTTGCATCGTAAGGAACAAGATATTTCTTAATGTCATCTTCGCTTGTAACAACAACGTGCTTACTCTTTTTGATTTCTTCAAATGAAACAACACCTGAGATTTCACTGAGCATAGCAAGTGTTTTTGGTTTTCTACCTTCAAAGAGTTCTTCAACACGAGGAAGACCCTGTGTAATATCGGCAGATGAAGCAACACCACCGGTGTGGAATGTTCTCATAGTAAGCTGTGTACCTGGTTCACCGATTGACTGAGCAGCGATAATACCAACTGCTTCACCAACAGTAACAGGACCAGCTGTTGCAAGGTTTCTACCGTAACACTTAATACATACACCGTGTTCTGATTCACAAGTGAGAAGTGAACGGATTTTAATTTTTCTATCTTCTTCGTTTTGTCTTGAGTTAACGATTTTTGCAACCTCAGCAGCTTTTGCATCTGTAAGCATATCATCTTTACTTGCAATTACTACGCCGTTTTCGTCACAGAAATCTTCAAGAAGGTATCTGCCTGTAAGTCTTTCTTCTAATGGTTCGATAACATCGTTGCCATCTTTAATATCGTAAACCTCGAGACCGTCCTGACAATGACAATCTTCTTCACGAATGATACATTCCTGTGAAACGTCAACAAGACGTCTTGTAAGATAACCAGAGTCAGCAGTACGAAGAGCTGTATCGGCAAGACCTTTACGAGCACCACGTGAAGAAATGAAATATTCGATAATATTAAGACCTTCACGGTAGTTAGCTCTGATTGGAATTTCGATTGTTTTACCTGCTGTATTAGCGATAAGACCACGCATACCAGCTAACTGACGGAGCTGTGAGTCAGAACCACGGGCACCAGAGTCAAGCATCATAAAGATTGGGTTGTATGGGTCCATAGCATTACGAAGCTCTGAAGAAACGTTCTTTGTACATTCTTCCCAAGCTTTGATTACGCTACGTGAACGGTCCTGATCACTAAGGAAACCGCATTCATAGTTTTCATTGATTGCATCAATTTTTGCTTCTGTTTCTGCAAGGAACTGAGCTTTCTTTTCAGGAATTGTAGCATCACAAACAGCAACGGTAATACCGCTTCGTGTTGAATACTTATAACCCTGTGCTTTAACAGCATCAAGAACTGCTGCAGATTTTGCAGTACCGTGAACACGGATACAACGTTCAATAATTTTACCTAACTCTTTCTTATTAACAAGTTTGTCAATTTCAAGAGTAAAGAGATTATCTGGATTGCTTCTGTCAACAAAGCCTAAATCCTGTGGAATTGGTTCGTTGAAAATAACTCTACCGAGAGTAGTTTCAAGAAGTTTAGTGTGAGTAACACCATCAACAACCTTTGTCATACGGATTTTAATAGGTGCGTGAAGACCTAAATCGCCTTCATCGTAAGCCATAATAGCTTCGTCGATATTTCTGAACACCTTACCGTTACCCTTTTCATCTTCCTTAACAAGTGTAAGGTAGTATGAACCAAGAATCATATCCTGTGTAGGAACAACAACAGGTTTACCGTCTGATGGTTTAAGAAGGTTGTTAGCAGCAAGCATTAAGAAACGAGCTTCTGCCTGTGCTTCTGCTGAAAGTGGTACGTGAACAGCCATCTGGTCACCGTCGAAGTCAGCGTTGAAGGCTGTACAAACGAGTGGGTGAAGTTTAATAGCTCTACCCTCAACAAGAATTGGTTCAAATGCCTGAATACCAAGTCTGTGAAGTGTTGGAGCACGGTTAAGCATAACCGGATGGTCTTTGATAACGATTTCGAGGGCATCCCAAACCTCTGGACGAGCTCTTTCTACCATTTTACGTGCAGATTTAATGTTATTAGCAATGCCAAGTTCCCAAAGACGTTTCATAACGAAAGGTTTGAAAAGCTCAAGAGCCATTTCTTTAGGAAGACCGCATTGATAAAGTTTAAGTTCAGGACCAACAACGATAACTGAACGACCAGAATAGTCAACACGCTTACCTAAAAGGTTCTGACGGAAACGACCTTGCTTACCTTTGAGCATATCTGAAAG
>JAZOWH010000181.1:0-9025 GCA_045659165.1 Candidatus Fimenecus sp.
CTTACAACTCCTTGGCCCACAGAACGACATGGCTACGATCCGACTTCCAAGCAACAGACCAATTATACCACCTATAAGACAAAGGATAATTGATTCTGTCAGGAACTGGAACATAATTGTGCCAGTTTTTGCTCCAAGAGCCTTTCTGATACCGATTTCACGAGTACGCTCTGTAATTGACACAAGCATAATATTCATAACACCGATACCACCAACAACAAGTGATATTGCACTAACTGCTGCGATGAAAATTGTGAACACATTGATAACTGTATCAAGAAGGTCGATATATGTTGCCATATTTGTAACGGCATAACAATCTTTTTCATAGTTATCGTGTAATGAGTGTACATAGTTAAGCGCTGCAGCACCGATTTCATCAAGCATATTTTCATCAACGGCAGTAATCTGAAGCATATCATAACGACCACTTGTTCTGCCAAGAATAGTTGCTGAAACAGGTGCAGGCATTAAAAGCATACAGCTTGACATAGGCATATTTCCCATCATAGAACTCATACTGCCCATTAATTCTTCTGTATCCATATTCATACTTGCCATAATGTCAACAACACCGACAATGCGAACAGAAATTGTAAGGTCATTTGATGTACAACTTACGCTTTCACCCACAACATCTTTTCTGCCAAAAAGCTGTAACGCACTACCAACATCAATAACACCAACATTTTTGCCTTCAGCATATTCTTCTTCAGTAAAGAATCTACCATAAAGCAGTGGTGTTCTCATAAGCATCTGCATATCAGTATTACAACCGATTCCCATAAGAATACCTGTCTTATCGTTTGCAGACATCTGACACATTGCAATAGACTGCATTGACGCATACTGAACGCCATCAAGTTTTTTGATAGTTGCAATATCATTATCGGTAAAGTAATCATCGTCATCAGCATTATTTGCATTGACCGTCAATGAAATAGCACTGTTACCCATATCACGAATCATACCAACAATGTAGTCACGACCACCATTACCCACAGTAACGATTGCAATAACAGAAGCAACACCGATAATAATACCAAGCATTGTAAGCAGAGAACGCATCAGGTTGGTTTTTATGCTGAAGACGGCAATTCGTATATTTTCTCTAATATTCAAGACTTACACCCCGATTATTTTCTTGCGATTTTTGTTCCGTCTTCCATATTAGGGTCAGGACTCTTAACGACCATTTCCCCTTCTTCAAGTCCATCAACGATTTCATAGCATGTATCGTCAAGTGAACCCTTTGTAACTGTTCGTTTTGTTGCAGTTTCTTCCTCACTATCATAAACGAATACTGAATAAACACCGCTATTATATATAACTGCTTCAACAGGAACCTTTAATACATTTTCAATTGTATCAAGGATAATTTTAATATCAACATCAAATCCGATAACAACTTTTTCATCAGGATTATGAATTTTAACCTTAACAACTGCACCACTTGCACCTGAACCGCCACCCATAAGTGAGCCTGCGATTGAACCGATATCAAGTCCGCCTGTTGATTCAGATGCTGTTGCACCTACATACACAACTTCACCTTTATACTGTGAACCAAGACTTGTGATAACTGCTTCCATACCAACTTTGATTTTAAGCAAGTCTGACTTGCCAACTGTTACAGAAACAATCATATCGTCATAGCTTTCAAGTTTAACACCTGTTCCCATAGGTGCTGAAGAATTACCCATAAGTGAAGTAATAAGGTTAACAGTTTCACCATCAACCTGACCACCTAAAAGAGATGCAATATCAAAAGATGATGAATTTGTTTGTTTTACAGGGACAAATTTTTCACCTGCTGTAATATTAACCTGCGTTACGATACCGTTATTTTCAGCAACCCAACCCTTTGACATCTTATCATAAACTGACTTGATTTTTTCATAGTCAGCCTTTTTTGTGTCAGCAACTGATTTAAGTGCCTTTAAAACAGTGTCGTCAGTCACAACTGTAACTGTATCTTCTGCATAAAGTGCAGAAAGTTCAGAATTGAGCTGTGCAAGTTCAAGATTTTTCTGCATAAGTTCCTGCTGTTTTGCAGAAGATTCTGCATCTGTTACAGGTAACTCAACCTTTGGTGCTGCTTCTTTAAACATCTTCACCTGTGCAAGGCTTGAACCATTTGCAAGCATCTGCATAGCAATCTGATTAATTTGTTCTTTTGGAATAGGTGCTGTTTCCACATCAGAAATATTAACTTCTTTTTCAAGCACTTCTATTTCCTGCTGTTTTGTTGCAATCTTTCCGTTAACAGCATCAATCTCTTTTGCTATTTCTGCTTTTCTGTCTGTATTTGTTGCAGAAGTGCCTGCTGCGTCGTTATATTCTGCCAAAGCCTTGTCATAAGCCTTTTTAGCATCAACAAGGTAAGAAGAAACAGCTGAAACATTAAATGTTGCAATCTTGTCACCTTTTTTTACTGTGTCACCAACATTGACAAAAACTTCTTCAACCATTACACCTTCAAGTGCCAACATATCTTCTGTAACACCTGACTCAACATTACCGCTGACATTAAGAGTATCGGTAATAGTACCATATGCCACCTTTGACAATTCATATGGGACTGGGTCAGCCGGTTTAAGGTTTGAATATGCCACAAATGCAACAAGCACTACCATAACGAGAACAAAGGCAATTATACCTGCTTTTGCCTGTGGACTTTTCTTCTTGAAATTTTTAAACAAGGAAATCACTATCCTTCACCATAATTTATCACTTTATTGTACACCATATTATCATTTTTTCCAATAAGAAAAATGTAAAAAAATTGTTAATTTCTCAAATATTTCATATATATAAATAACAAATATTAATAAGGATGACTTTTTATGAAGAAATTATTGGCAATTATTATGATTTTTATAATAACTTTCTTTTCTTCCTGTTCAAAAGAAAGCAAATTCGGGATTCAGCAATTCACCGAAAGAATGAACAAAACATATGGAACAGATTATAAAACAAGTGAATTTGCTTTAAGTAGTCGTAATAACACAAACTTTTTATTTTTATCAAAAGATAACACTATGCTCTCTGTTTTTATAGATAATGACAACAACATAAAAGGCATCAGTTTGCTCATAACCGCTGACGGAGATATTGAAAATGCAAAAAATACATATTGTCAGATGTGCAGTATTTTTACAGGAAATGATTTTGAGAGTCAGATGAAAATATTTACCGAGTCAGATTTTTTCAATGAAGACATAAAATTTGCCGACGGAAATTCATTAATCACCGTCGGCAGATATAGATATTCAGTTATCTGTAATGATTATTGCATTACATTTTTCTGTGACCGAGTTTAATAATTATTCTCTGTGCCACTTAACACCCTGTGGTGTATCCTCAAGAACAATACCCTGTGCTTTGAGTTCGTCACGGATTCTGTCAGCCTCTGCCCAGTTTCTGTCCTTACGAGCCTGTGTACGTGCTTCGATAAGTTTTTCGATTTCGTCATCAAGACTTTCTGTCTTTCTGTTATAAACAAGGCCAAGAACACCTGTAAGTTCATCAAAGAGTTTTGTTGCATATTCAACAAGCTCTTTAGAAGGAGCATCTGTAATAACCTTTGTGTTGATATCCTTTACAAGCTCAAATACTGCAGAAATAGCATCTGCTGTATTAAGGTCATCATCCATAACGCGGATAAACTGGTCACGACGCATATCAAGTGCCTTTTTGATTTCTTCTGCATTTTCAGGTATTGCGTCAACTGCATTTTTAAGTGCGAAATCAAGACTTTCACGGCAGTTGTAAAGACGAACAAGAGATGCCTTACACTGTTCGATAATGTCAACGCTATAGTTGATTGGGCTTCTGTAATGTGAAGAAATAAGGAAGTAACGGATTGGCTCATAACCATATTCATTAGCAACATCACGAACTGTGAAGAAGTTGCCAAGTGATTTTGACATCTTAACATTGTCAACGCTAATAAATCCGTTGTGCATCCAGTAATTTGCAAAAGGAACACCATTACAGCATTCACTCTGTGCGATTTCGTTTTCGTGGTGAGGGAAAACAAGGTCCTGACCACCACAGTGAATATCAATAGTTTCACCAAGGTATCTTCTTACCATTGCTGAACATTCAATATGCCAACCTGGTCTGCCCTGTCCCCAAGGTGATTCCCAGTATGGTTCACCTGGTTTTGCACTCTTCCAGAGAGCAAAGTCCATTGGTTCACGCTTTACTTCACCGATATTGATTCTAGCACCTGCTTCAAGGTCCTCAAGTGGCTGATGTGAAAGTTTACCATATTCATTGAACTGTTTTGGGCTGAAATAAACGTCACCGTTATCAACTGCATAAGCATAACCTTTTTCGATAAGAGTGCTTACGATATTGATGATTTCGTCAATGTTTTCTGTTGCTTTTGGATGAACAGTTGCTTCACGTACATTCATACCCTTTGCATCTGTCCAGAATTCTTCAATATACTTTTCTGAAACAGTTTTGTAATCTGTTCCTTCTTCATTTGCACGACGGATAATTTTGTCGTCAATGTCAGTAAAGTTCTGAACAAAATTCACTTTGTATCCACGATATTCCATATATCTTCTGAATGTGTCAAACACACAAAGAGGACGAGCATTACCAATATGGATATAGTTATAAACTGTAGGTCCACAAGCATAAACCTTCAATTCATTTGGCACAAGTGTTTTAAGTTCTTCTTTTCGTCTTGTGAGAGTATTAAAAATTTTCATGAGTTTTCTTCTCCTTTATATTTCATGAGTTCTTTTTCAAGTCTTTCAATTTTTGCATTGAGTTTGCAGAATTCCTGTGATACAGGGTCAGGGATATGAACCTGGTCAAGATTGTCAACACGTTTTCCGTTTCTCTTAACAACTCTTGCAGGAACACCAACAGCAGTTGAGTTTGGTGGAATTTCATCAAGCACCACAGCACCCGATGCGATGTTTGAGTAGTCCCCTACTTTAAAAGGTCCTAAAACCTTGGCACCTGAGCCAATCATAACACCATTACCGATTGTTGGATGTCGTTTACCTGTATCTTTACCCGTACCACCCAATGTAACACCTTGATAAATTGTTACATCGTCACCGATTTCAGCAGTTTCACCGATTACAACACCTGTTCCGTGGTCAATGAAAAATCTTCTGCCGATTGTAGCACCGGGATGAATCTCAATATTAGTTTTTTTAACTGCACGCTGTGAAATTGCACGTGCAATAAATCTCATATTATGACGGAAAAACCAATGTGCAACTCTGTGCATTCTTATGGCTTTAAGTCCCGGATATAAAAACAGAATTTCAAAAATACTTGACGCCGCAGGGTCACGCTCTTTGACTGTTTGAATATCTTCTTTCAGTCTTTTGAACAATGTTCATTCCTCCATATAAAATAAAAAACGCCCTCATTTGCAAATGCAAACGAAGGCGAATAATCGCGGTTCCACTTCGATTTATAACTCGATAGCCCATAACGTAGCCACACGGATGTGTATTTCCCCACATCGACTCACGAATGCACTTCACAGTTCTTTTTTAATATGGGCTTTCAGCCGATGACCCATAATCTCTGATAAAAGAATGAACTGTTACTCTTTTCGGTCACAGTCTTTATTCATATTGTTACTATTCTATCACATATTTTTATAAAATGCAATTATTTTGTGAAATCAATTATTTTTCTACTGTCATACAGATAAATCGCACCTGAAATAACAGTAAATATTGCAGTAACCCATAATAATCCATTTGAAATCAACGCTAAATCAGGAAGTTTGTGGAAAAGTTCCTGACTATAAATTTCAACAACATAATATGTTTCACCGAGAATCATAATCAGTATTGTAAAAACCATTTGTGTTACTGTTTTTATTTTTCCCCATATATTAGCAGGAATCACAACACCACCAGATGCAGCAATCATTCTGACAGATGCTATGGCAAATTCTCGTGTGAGGACAAGCATCACAATCCACACATTGCAAAGTCCCATTGACATAAACGCTAAAAGTGCTGATGTTGTCAGGACTTTATCGGCAATCGGGTCTAAAAACTTACCAAAATTTGTGATTTGGTTGTTTTTTCTCGCAAGGTGTCCGTCAACAGCATCTGTTATCGCACCTATTGAAAATACAATACAGGCAATTAAAAATCTATGGGGCAAATTTTCCGAGAGAATTATCCACAAGAAAAATGGCGTTATTATAATTCGTGCTATTGTCAGCATATTTGGGATGTTTAATTTCATATAACTTCTCCGGTTAATTCTCCGTCAACGACGTTTATTACCTCAACTTCCACAATGTCCCCATCATTAAGCTCAAATCCGCAAGTAAAATAAATCTGTGTATCAATTTCAGGCGCATCCATATATGTTCTTCCGTAATAAGCATCGGAATATGGGTCATATCCTTCAACGATAGTTGACAAAACTTTACCGATAAGCGAATCGTTAATCTCATCAAGAATCACGCTCTGACGCTCGTTCACAATATCAGCACGCTCTGCACGGATTTCAAAATCCATCATTCCGTCAAGTTTTGCAGCAGGGGTCCCCTCTTCCTCCGAATATGCAAAACAACCCATTCTTTCAAATCGCATATCTTCAATGAATTCGCAAAGTTCATTGAATTCCTCTTCTGTTTCACCTGGGAAACCTGCGATAAATGTTGTACGGATTGTGATTCCTGGGACTTTTTCACGAATTTTATTGAGAAGTGCCGTAAGACTTTCTCTGTCACCGTGACGATTCATTCGTTTCAACACTCTTTTATTACAATGTTGAAGCGGAATATCCATATATTTTACGATTTTATCATTATTTGCAATTTCATCAATAAGAGCATCGTCAATTCTTTCAGGATAAAGATAAAGAAGTCGAATCCACTCTATACCATCAATCAACGAAAGTGATTTAAGAAGTGGTACAAGTGCATTTTTACCATATAAATCTTCCCCATATCGTGTTGTATCTTGTGCCACAATAACAAGTTCTTTTACACCATCACTTGCGAGTTTCTTTGCTTCTTTAAGAATACTTTCGCTTGGTCGGCTTCTAAAAGGACCACGAATATCAGGAATTGCGCAGTAGGTACAATGGTTTGAGCAACCTTCTGCAATTTTAAGATATGCTGAATATGGTGGAGTTGTGAGAATTCTGTCACCTTCAATTTTAAGGTCTGTTTTTGGTGGGAAAACTTCAACCTTTTCACCGTTTATTATTCTGTCACAAACTTCACAGATATCCTCATTTGCACCGATACCGATTACTGCATCAGTTTCAGGGATTTCCTTGAAAATCTCTGCCTGATATCTTTCAGCAAGGCAACCTGTTACAAGAACTTTAAGATTTGGGCAATCCTCTTTATATGAAATCATATCAAGGATATTTTCAATTGATTCTTTTTTTGCATCTTCAATAAAACCGCAAGTATTGACAATGACAACATCTGCTTCGGCAGGGTCACTTACAATCTCAAATCCGTTATTTTGAAGTTTTGAAAGCATTATTTCAGCATCAACCTGATTTTTGGGACATCCCAAAGATATCATACCAACTTTTTTAGTCATAATTTTCGTCCTCGTCAAATTCCGAAAGAGTATTCAAGGCAGATTTGATTTCCGAATAAGAATATCCAAGTCGCATAAGGCCATCAATGGCTCTTTTTCTGCCTTTTTCATCATCTAATTTATTTATATATTTTTTTCTGATTACTAATATAATACGATTTTCAGCATCGTTGTCAAGGGAATCGACAGTATTTTCAACAATTTCCCTTGAAATACCACGAACAGACAACTCTTGTTTCACTCTTTTGATACCATATTTTTTTCGTTCAATAAGGTCTTTTGCCAGAATTCTTGCATATTCTTCATCATTCAACAAATGTAATTCAAGAAGTCTTTCACAAGCCTTTTCGGCAGATTCCTTTTCGTGACCCTTTTCACAGAGCTTTTTGGTAAGTTCTTTTACACCGTAAGGTCTGCGTGACAAAAGGTCAAGACTTTTGTTAAAAGCACGACGAAAACTGACCGCGTCAAGCAACTCGGTCAGTTCTTCTTCATTAATTTCTTTTAAATTGCGATATTTTTCCGAATACCAATAGTCACTGTCAACAGTAGCACGATATTCGTCGTCAACATAGATATGTATCTTGTTGGCATTTCCTTCTTTTATACTGAGTTTCATTATTCGTCATCATCAACAGCAATATCAAGTGTTGCTCTTGCAGCTGCTCTTGTAGTTGGAACTTTTATGATTTCAGGCTGTGACACAGGAGGAGTTGTTGTTTTCTTTGCATTTGAAAGCTCCTGCATTTTTTCACGAATCTGTTTTTCGATTTCAGTTGCGAGAACTTCATCTTGTTTAAAGAGAAGTTTAACATTTTCTCTACCCTGACCAAGACGCTGTTCACCATAATAGAACCAAGCACCACTCTTTTTAAGAATGTCGAATTTAACACCAAGGTCAACGATTTCACCGATTTTTGAAATACCTTCGCCATACATAATGTCGAATTCAGCCTCTTTGAATGGAGGAGCAACCTTATTCTTTACAATCTTTGCTCTTGTTCTTGAACCTACAAATTCGTTAGCTGCACCCTTAAGCTGTTCAACACGACGAACATCAATTCGCATAGTTGTATAGAATTTAAGTGCACGACCACCTGTTGTAACTTCAGGATTTCCGTAAATAACACCAACTTTTTCACGAAGCTGGTTAATGAAAATAACAACAGTATTTGACTTATTGATTACACCTGTAAGCTTACGAAGTGCCTGTGACATAAGACGAGCATGAAGACCAACATGGCTATCACCCATATCACCCTCAATTTCAGCACGAGGAACAAGGGCAGCAACAGTGTCAACAATAATTACATCAAGAGCACCTGGACGAGCAAGAGCCTCAGTATTATCAAGAGCCTGTTCACCGTTATCAGGCTGAGAAACAAGAAGAGGATTAACATCCACACCTAAATTCTGTGCATATTCAGGGTCAAGAGCGTATTCAGCATCAATGAAAGCAG
>JAZOWH010000182.1:0-2882 GCA_045659165.1 Candidatus Fimenecus sp.
CACATGGTCACGACCGAAAAGCTCTTCTGTATATCTATGGGCATTACCCTGATAATCACCTGAAAAGTTAAGGTCGATATCGGGAGCCTTGTCACCATGGAAACCAAGGAAGGTTTCGAATGGGATTTCGTGACCATCACGCACCATTGGAATATCACAGTGTGGACAATTCTTTGGTGGCATATCAAAGCCTGAGCCATATTCACCGTGAAGGAAAAATTCACTGTGTCGGCACTTCGGACAACGGTAGTGAGGTGCCAATGGGTTAACCTCAGAAATACCCGCCATCGTAGCAACGAATGATGAACCAACAGAACCTCGGGAACCAACATGATAGCCGTGTGCCTCGGAGTCCCAAACAAGTTTCTGTGCGATAATATAAAGAACCGCGAAACCGTGTTTGATAATTGATTCAAGCTCTCGTGTAAGTCGGTCAGCAACATATTCAGGAACAGGGTCACCATACCAATCCTTTGCCTTATCCCAACAAATCTGACGAAGCTCATCTTCTGCGCCAGGGATGGATGGCTGGAATGTACCCTCAGGAATAGGTCTTACCTGTTCAATCATATCTGCAATTTTATTTGTGTTTGTCACAACAACCTCGTATGCTGTATCTTCACCCAAATATGAGAATTCTTCAAGCATTTCGTCAGTTGTCTTGAAATAAAGAGGTGCCTGGTCATCAGCATCATCAAAGCCTTTACCAGCCATAAGAATTGCACGGAACTTTGCATCCTCAGGGTCCATAAAGTGAACGTCACCTGTTGCACAAACAAGTTTTTCTAACTTATCTGCAATATGTATAATCTTTCTGTTAATATCACGGATATCTTCAACATTCTTGATTTTGTTATACTCTTTATTTCTGTCAGGATTTTTTGCATTAGGGTCAGAATGAGCATCAATCATAAACTTGTTGTTTCCGTCAGGCTGAATTTCAAGATAATCATAAAATTCTGCGATTTTAAGAACTTCTTCGTCACTCTTCTCAAGAAGAATTGCTCTGATAAGTTCACCTGCTTCACAAGCAGAACCAACAATAATTCCATCTCTTAATTCAATGAGCTTTGAACGTGGAATACAAGGCCTTTTATGGAAATAAGTTGTATGTGCCAAAGACACCAGTTTATATAAATTTTTAAGTCCTGCCTTATTCTGCACAAGAAGGATAATATGATATCTTGGTAGATTCTGCCAAGGAGTTTCAGGATTTGCCATATCATCAATAAGATACCCTTCGACACCATAAATCAGTTTAATATCATCTTTGCCTTTACCCTTCATAGCATCAGGATATCCCTGAACATTACCATGGTCAGTAATTGCAATTGCAGGATGACCCCAACTGATTGCTCGTTTAACAAGTTTATCAGCAGATGTCATACCATCCATATCGGACATATTTGTATGTAAATGAAGTTCAACACGTTTTTTCTCGGCTGTATCCTGCTTTTTGATTGCTGAAACTGTATTAACTGCAGTTGCAGAGATAATGTTTTCCCCTGAATATTTATCAAAAGAAACTCTACCGTAAACAATTACAGTCATACCATCGCTGATTGCATCAAGGAATGACTTTGACTTTTCACAGCTTTCAAAAATCTTTACTGTATACGAATATGTTTTATCAGTGATATTGAAAGTAATAATGTTGTTCTTACCATCACGAGTTGTTCTTACATCAAGGCTGAAAACTTCACCCCAGACAGTAACTGCACCACTTTCAATTCCCACATCAATAAGTGACTGCAAATTACCTGTACGGATAAGACTTCCGTAAATTGGTTTTTGTGTTTCAAGATAAAGTGGAAAGCCCTCTTTAACAACATGAGGCTTTGGCTCATCAGGTTGAGTTATAACCTGTGGCTCAGGAATATTTCTTTCTCTGCGAATTTCTTCGTCAGCCTTTTTCTGCATACTGTCAATTGCTTTTTCAGTATTAAAATCTTCTTCCTGACAAAGAGTTACTGTGTAATCAACACCGAAAATACCTTTTATAATTCTTTCAATTTCTTTATCACAGTTAGCAGAAAGAAGAATATCCTTTCCACCTCTTTTAAGTTTAACTTTTAATTCTCTGCCTGAAATTTCATATTCTGCACTATTAAAATAACCATTTGCAACGATTACCTTATCACGCAAAATCTCCACAACAAGAGCCATATGTTCCGTAAGGAAACCTGTTCTTGATTCATCACAGTCAATATTTATATGAACACCGACAGCCTTTGAAAGAGTATTTTCAAAAGCTTCGATTCTTTCTTTTTCAAATTTTTTGTATGGTTTAATGGTAAGTCTTGCACTCATCTTTTCGTGAGAAATCACAAATCCCACAATTTCTGCCATGGCAAAATCAAGATTCTGTGCCCAGTCAAAATACTCACCAAAAAGTGATTTAACTATTGCCATATATCTTTCACCGTTATAATTTTTCTATTTCCTTTAAAAGTTCATCCACAATTTCATTTTCACTAACTTTTTTAAGTACTTCACCGTGTTTAAAAATAACACCGCAACCGTCACCACCAGCAACACCGATGTCAGCTTCTTTTGCCTCACCAGGTCCGTTGACAACGCAACCCATTACTGCGACTTTGATAGGTTTATCATAATTCACAAGTGCTTTTTCAACTTTATCAGCAAGACCGATAAGGTCAATTTTTGTTCGTCCACAAGTAGGACAAGAAACAATTTGTGCACAATCAGTTTTAATTCCTGCTGCCTTTAAGATGTCATATCCTGCCTTTACTTCTGTAACAGGGTCAGCAGTCATTGAAACTCGGATTGTATCCCCAATACCATCAAGGAGAAGAGATCCGATACCGATACTTGATTTTACAAGTGCCATATTGTGTGTACCTGCTTCAGTAACACCAAGG
>JAZOWH010000183.1:0-4683 GCA_045659165.1 Candidatus Fimenecus sp.
AACGATATCTGAATCAACAGCATCCTGATATGAACCTGCACGAACAGTTGCTGGGTTACAGAATGGAATACCCTGTCTGATATCAAGTGCTTCACCGAGAGCCTTTTCTTCGTTGATATCAATCATAACAATGTCTGATGCAAGACCCATTACAGTTGCAGTATATGCAATTGTTGAACCAACGCTACCTGAGCCGATAATTGTAATTTTATTCATATTAGAACCTCATTTCTAAAAATTTCTTTACATTGTGATATGGGGTTTTAGTCACAACAACCCACACTATCCTAATCTAAATTATTTTATCAATTTGTGCAAATAAAATCAATAGTTTGAGGCCATTTTTTTTACAATTTTCGATTATTTAAGCAGATTAGATTTACACATACAAAAATGCATACTTTATATGTAAAATTTCTGTGCAAAATCCCGTATGCAATGCCATTATTTTGTAATAAATTGTTATACAAATAATATAAACTCTATTGAACATATAGAAAAAAAGATGTATAATTGTTTAGTAATACCTTATAATCGGAAAAATCTGACTACATAAATAAGGATTATAAATTGACAAAATCCGACTATCCATTTATAATGAAAATGGGTAAATCGCAACGATTTTTTCACCCGTTCTCAGGAACAAATCTCCTATGGGATTTTAACAATCCTGAATGGTAAAAAGCGAAATCAAACTTGATAAAAATATAAACAATAAGCAAGGGGTAATACTTATGAAAATTACAGTTTGTATTGGTAGTTCATGCCACATTAAAGGTTCTCGCATTGTCGTTGAACAGCTTCAAAAACTTATAGGTGAAAACAAGCTTGAGGATAAAGTTGAGCTTGGTGGCACATTCTGTCTTGGCCAGTGTCAGCAGGGTGTTTGTGTTACTGTCGATGACGACTTCTTTTCAGTAACTCCTGACAATGTAGTTGAATTCTTCAACGAAAACGTTTTAGCAAAGGTATAATTAACTATGATAATTCAGGTTTGTATCGGCAGTGCCTGCCACGTTAAGGGTTCACCTGAAATAGTTGAACTTTTACAAAAAGCTGTCAATGAAAATCATCTTGAAGACGAAGTAACTCTTGCTGGTAGTTTTTGTATCGGCAAGTGTAATCGTGTAGGTGTGACTATTCAGGTTGATGATGATATTCATACAGGCATAACAAAAGAAAATTTTAAAGAGTTTTTTCAGGAAAATGTCCTGAGCAAATTATAAACGAAAGGAAGTAGCAGTAAATGGCTAATTGTTTGACACTTAAAAAATCAAACTGTAAAAACTGCTATAAATGTATCCGCCATTGTCCTGTAAAGGCTATCCGTTTTTCAGGAAATCAGGCGCATATTATCGGTAACGAATGTATTTTGTGTGGTCAGTGCTTTGTTGTATGTCCACAGGATGCAAAAGAAATCGTTAACGAGGTTGAAAAGGTAAAAGTATTTCTTCAGAATGGTGACCCTGTTGTTGTCAGTCTTGCTCCTTCATTCATTGCTAACTATGATGGTGCAGGTATTGATGCAATGCGTGTTGCCCTTAAGAAGCTTGGCTTTTATGATGTTGAAGAAACAGCAATCGGTGCTACAATCGTAAAAAATGAATACGAAAGAATGCTCAGGGACGAAATCAGAGATGTTGTTATTTCTTCTTGTTGCCATTCAATCAACTTGCTTATCCAGAAATATTACCCATCAGCATTGGAATATCTTGCAGATGTTATGTCCCCTATGCAGGCTCATTGTCAAGATATTAAGAAGAGAATTCCAAATGCAAAAACTGTGTTTGTAGGCCCTTGTGTTGCTAAAAAGGATGAGGCTTCATATTACGAGGGTATCGTTGACGCTGTCTTAACATTTGAAGAGCTTACAGAATGGCTTAAAGAAGAAAAAATTGAGCTTGAAGCAATAAGTGATACTAACGAAAATAGTCGTGCACGTTTCTTCCCTACAACTGGTGGCGTGCTTAAAACTATGAACGAAATCAAGGGATACACATATGTTGCTATTGATGGTGTTGAAAACTGTATCGAGGTTTTAAAAGATATCGAAAAAGGTAAAATACATAAGTGTTTCATTGAAATGTCTGCTTGTGTGGGTAGCTGTGTCGGTGGTCCTGTTATTGAAAAATATCTCCACACATCAAACATCAAGGACTATATTGAAGTTGTAAACTATGCAGGTGACAAGGACTTCCCGGTTGAACAGCCAAAAATGATTGAACTTAAAAAGGTGTTCACATATATCGAGCAAAGAAACGCAATGCCATCTGAAATCGAAATAAGCAACATTCTTCGTCAGATGGGCAAATTCAAGCCATCTCAGGAACTTAACTGTGGTTCTTGTGGTTATAACACTTGTCGTGAAAAGGCTATTGCGATTATTCATGGTAAGGCTGAAATTTCAATGTGCCTTCCATTCCTTAAAGATAAAGCAGAAAGCTTTTCAGATACTATTGTTAACAACTCACCTAACGGACTTATTGTTCTTAATGAACAGCTTGAAGTTCAGCAGATTAATGATGCAGCAAGAAAAATGATGAATATCCGTGCTGCTTCTGATGTGCTTGGTGACCAGGTTATAAGAATTCTTGACCCTACAGTATTTATGACTGTTATGAGTTCAGGCAGAAATCTTCATGATGAACGTGTATATCTCGCTGAATATAACAGATTCGTTGAACAGACAGTTGTTCACGATAAGGATTCACATCTTTTAATCAGCATTATGCGTGACGTTACTGATGAAGAAAAAGAACGTGAAAAGAAAGAGGACATTAGTCGTCAGACTGTTGAAGTTGCAGATAAGGTTGTTGAAAAACAGATGAGAATTGTTCAGGAAATTGCTTCCCTTCTCGGTGAAACTGCAGCAGAAACAAAAATTGCTCTTGCAAAACTTAAGGAGTCAATAATCAATGAATGATTTATGTGCTGACATTGGATATAAAAGTATAAATCATCACGGCGAAGAACTCTGCGGTGACCATATTGATATTGTTGAGCCAAGCGACGATTCAACTGTTATTGTGTTGTCTGACGGACTTGGTAGCGGTGTAAAAGCAAGTATTCTTTCTACTCTTACATCAAAAATCATTTCAACAATGCTTGCAGAGGGATTATCTCTTGAGGAATGTGTTGAGACTATTGCAGCAACCTTGCCTGTTTGTTCAGTAAGAGGTGTTGCTTACTCAACATTTACAATTATTCATCTTAAGAACAATCAGACTGCTGAATTGATTCAGTATGATAATCCTCATGCAATTATTATCCGTGATGAAAAGAACTGGGATTATCCAAAAACAGAAATGACTATCGGTGGTAAACAGATATTCAAGTCTGTTATAAAGTTACAGGAAAATGATGTTTTCGTTGCAATGAGTGACGGTTGTCCTCATGCAGGAATTGGCATGTTATATAACTTTGGTTGGAAAAGAGAAGACATTATTGATTTTGTCGAAACTCTTATTCCTGCTGGTTACACTGCAAAAACACTTTCAACAATGATTGTGGATGAGTGCGACAATCTTTATGGCCACAAGCCTGGTGACGACGCAACTGCTTGTGTTGTCAAAATCAGAAAACGAGTGCCTATGAATATGTTTTTCGGACCTCCTGCAAATCGTGATGATGCTGACAGAATGATGTCACTCTTCTTCTCAAAGGAAGGTAAACACATTATCTGTGGTGGAACAACCTCTTCAATTGCAGCAAAGTTTTTAAGAAAGCCTCTTAGGGCAACACTTAATTTTGAACAGAGTGATGTTCCTCCGATTGCAGAATTGGAAGGCGTTGACCTTGTAACAGAAGGCGTTATTACTGTCAACAAGGTTGTTGAATATGCAAACGATTATCTTGGTGAAAACAAACATTATGAGCACTGGAGTTTCAAAAAAGACGGTGCGTCACGAATCTGTCGTTTGTTGTTTGAAGAAGCAACTGATATAAATTTCTATGTAGGACGAGCAATCAACCCTGCTCATCAGAATCCTGACTTGCCTATAAATTTCAACATTAAAATGAATCTCGTTGAGGAACTTTCAAAGTGCCTTAAGAAAATGGGTAAGAAAATAAAAGTAAGCTATTTCTAAGGAGAACAAAATATGAGAAAATTTGATACCAAAGTACAGTATCTTAAATATAAAGTTTTGCGTGAAGTTGCAAAGCATAGTTGGAAAGATACTCTTATTGAAAATCTTTGGGACATTCCAAAGACAATTTCTCCGGGTAAAGAACCAACTATGAGATGCTGTGTATATAAAGAACGTGCAATTCTCGCACAGCGTATCAAACTTGCTATGGGTGGAGATAAAAACAACCCAAATGTTATTGAAGTTATTGATATCGCTTGTGATGAATGTCCTGCAGCGGGATATGAAGTTACAGATTCTTGCCGTGGTTGTCTTGCTCACAGATGTGAAGATGTTTGTAAGCGTGGTGCAATTTCATTTGACCACAACCATGTGGCACATATTGATAAATCAAAGTGTGTTGAATGTGGTGCTTGTGCAAAGGTTTGTCCTTTCTTCGCAATCATCAACCGCAAGCGTCCATGCCAGATTGCTTGTAAAGTAAAGGCAATTAAAATCAATGACGACAATGCTGCTGCAATTGACAACAGCAAGTGTATTCAGTGTGGTGCTTGTGTATATCAGTGTCCATTCGGTGCAATTGCAGAAAAATCAT
>JAZOWH010000184.1:0-1952 GCA_045659165.1 Candidatus Fimenecus sp.
TTGTCCTACTTGTCAGTGTTATGATATCAAGGATTTCAACACAGGTAATGGTGTTATCCGTTTCAGATGTTGGGACTCTTGTATGTATTCTGACTTTACAAAGATGGCACATGGTAATAACCGTCTTACTCAGAAAGAACGTTTCCGTCAGAGATTTATGCACAAACTCGTGTATTTCCCTGAAAACAATGACGGTGAGTTCAGTTGCGTAGGTTGCGGACGTTGCCTTGCAAAGTGCCCAATTTCAATGAATATCGTAAAAGTAATGAAAAAGATTGGAGGAAACAGAAGTGAATAATATTAACGATACTTTAATTCCAACAATTGGTGTCATTACAGATGTTCGTATTGATACACCTGATATTAAAACTTTCCGAGTTGTTACTCCTGATGGTAAAAAAGCATTCGACCACAGACCTGGTCAGTGTGCAATGCTTTCAGTTCCAGGCGTTGGTGAAGCAATGTTCTCAATCACATCATCACCAACTAATGAAGAATATATGGAGTTTTCAATTAAGAAGTGTGGTTGTGTAACTGATTGGTTACATCAGGCAGAACCAGGTCAGCAGATTACAATCAGAGGACCTTATGGTAATCCATTCCCTGTTGATGATGTATTTGCAGGAAAAGACCTTCTCTTTATTGCTGGTGGTGTTGGTTTAGCACCTCTTCGTTCAGTAATCAACTATTGCCGTCACTATCGTGACCGTTATGGCAAAATTGATATTGTTTATGGTTCAAGAAGTAAAGACGATTTGCTTGACTATCAGGAAATTATCGACGAATGGTCAACTGATGCAGGTGTTAATGTTCACCTTACAATCGACAATCCTCAAGAGGGTTGGGATGGCCACGTTGGTTTTGTTCCAAACTATGTTAAGGAATTAGGCTTTGATACAAATAAGGTTGCAGTTTTGTGCGGACCTCCAATTATGATTAAGTTCACATTGGAAGGCCTTTGTGCAATCGGTTTTGAAAAGACAAATATTTACACAACTCTTGAATTGAGAATGAAATGCGGAGTCGGTAAATGCGGAAGATGTAATGTAGGTGCTAAGTATGTCTGCAAAGATGGCCCTGTTTTCCGTTGCGATGAATTAGACGAACTCCCATCTGAATATTAATGGAGGAGAATAACATGGAAAAAATGGTTAATATATTTCTTTTCGGCAAAAAATATGAAGTGCCGGAGAATTTAACAATTATGACAGCTATGGAATATGCTGGTTATCAGCTTGTTCGTGGTTGCGGTTGTAGAAACGGTTTCTGTGGTGCTTGTGCTACAATTTACCGTGTAAAAGGTGACCGTGAATTACACGCTTGTCTTGCTTGTCAGACAAAGGTTGAAGAAAATATGTACATTGCTACATTACCTTTCTTCCCACTTGTTAAGCAGGTTTATGACATTGAAAGCGTTCCAGTAAACGAAACAGTTATGATGCAGCTTTATCCTGAAATTTATTCTTGTATCGGCTGTAATGCTTGTACAAAGAGCTGTACTCAGGAACTTAACGTAATGCAGTATATCGCATATGCTCAGCGTGGCGATTTTGAAAAATGTGCTGAAGAGTCATTTGACTGCGTTATGTGTGGTGTTTGCTCATCAAGATGTCCTGCTGGTATTTCACATCCACAGGTTGCTATGCTTGCAAGAAGAATCAACGGTAAGTACTTAGCACCAGGTTGTGGACACCTTGAAGACAGAGTTAAGGAAATCAAGAATGGCGATTTCAACGAATTGATTGAAGCACTTATGCAGAAACCAATCGAAGAAATGAAAGAACTCTATAACAACAGAGAAATCGAAAAGTAAGGAGGAAAGTATATGTATTCAGAAAATTTTCAGAAATCAATTGCTGCAGTTGAAGCAGCAAGAGAAAAGAATATTGCTTTAGAGCCACAGCGTATGACAGCTCAGCAGAAAGAAGACTTACTTGCAACTTTCCATCCTG
>JAZOWH010000185.1:0-3391 GCA_045659165.1 Candidatus Fimenecus sp.
GGATAACTCATAAGTGCAGTTTCAACTGATGTGATTACTTCATCAGCTCTATTTTCACTCACGAGCTTTTCTAATTCTTCAAGTGTTACTGCATTTCCAATGGAAAATCCGTTGGCACAAGTACGACGAAGCCCCGTCATAACAGCACCACAGCCCAAATCACGACCAATATCATCACAAAGTGAACGGATATAAGTCCCTGCTGAGCAAGTCACATCCATTGAAAATTCAGTTCCGTCAAAGTCATAGATTTCTAATTTTTCAATAGTGATTTTTCTGCTTTCACGCTCAATTTCAATGCCTTTTCGTGCTAAATCGTAAAGACGTTCACCGTCTTTTTTCAGTGCCGAGTACATTGGAGGTGTCTGCAATATTTCACCCTTGTATTTTTCTGCAACCAAAAGCAACTGTTCGAGTGTAACATTAACCTGACTTTCTGATAAAACCTCACCTGTAATGTCAAGTGTGTCAGTAGTAAGACCAAGCTTCACTCTTGCAGTATAACTTTTTTTGTGTTCAGGCAACAGTTCAATGAAACGAGTACAATGACCGAGCATAATAACAAGCACACCGGTAGCCATTGGGTCCAGTGTTCCTGTATGACCTGCTTTTTTGACACCCAATATTCTTGAGGCTCTTTTAACAGCCATAAATGATGTCATATCGCAAGGTTTGTCAAGACAAATTATACCTGTCATTAAAACTCCGCCTTTATAATTTCAAGTAATTGCTTTTTAGCATCTTCTAAAGTGCAGTCGAATTCGCAACCTGCCGCCGCATTATGACCGCCACCACCAAAGTTTCCACATATTTTTGCTGCATCATGAGGCTGAACTGTGCGAAGTGATACCTTGTATTTACCGTTAGTCTGTTCACGGATGGTAACACCCACTTTTACGCCTTCGATTTTTCGTGGAATAGATGCAATGCCGTCACATTCGTTGTCATTTGAACCACTTTCTTTGAACATTTCCTGTGTGAGTGTCATAATCGCACATTTTCCGTCAAAGTGTGTTTCAATAGAAGCCACTGCCATCTGCTCAAGTCTTATATATGAAAGTGTTTTTGTTTCAAACATAAGACGGTTGATGAGTGTGTAGTCAGCACCTTTTTCCATAAGGTCAGCAGCAATTCTGTGAACTATTGGTGTTGTGTTTGAGAACATAAAGCAACCTGTGTCAGTTGCAAGACCTGTATAAACACAGTTTGCAATTTCAGGAGTAATTTCTACTCCAAGTTCACAAATCACTTCATAAATTACAGCCGCAGCAGCTGCCATATCCTCTAAAAGAAGATTTTCAGCGTATTCGCGGTTTGACATATGGTGGTCAATACACAAAAATACATTGTCACCGTATTTTGCTTCAAACTCTTCACCAAGAAGTTTCTTGTCAGCCACATCAACTGCGATAATTTTATCGAATTTTATTTCGCTGTTATCAAGATTCTGCCACAAGTATGAGAACTTTTCGGCCATTTCGTCATTACAGCGAACCATAGACTTTTTACCCAATAAATCAAGCGCTCTTTTAAGTGCAAATGCACTGCCAAGAGTGTCACCATCGGGATGTCTGTGGGAAAGAATAAGATAGTTGTCAAATTCTTTTAAGAGTGATGCACACTCTTTCACACTTATGTTTCTCATTCTTCATCCTCGATATCGGAAGTCTCTATTGTACTTTCGATTTTTTTGAATATTTCCATACCGTGCTCTACGGAATCGTCGGCAACAAATTTAAGTTCAGGAGTTTTTCTAAGGTGTAATTTACTGCCAACTTCTCGTCTGATAAGACCTGTTGCAGATGTAAGTCCCTTGCAAGCCTCTTTTGCATCGTCAATGCCACTCATTGAGCTGACATAAACCTTTGCGAATGAAAGGTCAGAACTTACATCAACACGAACAACAGTAAGAATTTTATCTCTTACTCTTGGGTCTTTTAATTCACGGATAACGGCAACAATTTCTCGTTTAATATCTTCCGATACTCTTCCTACTCTGTATCCTGCCATTAGTCTCTGTATTCCTCCATGATGAAAGCTTCAAAAATGTCGCCTTCCTTAACGTCGTTAAACTTGTTAAGACCGATACCACATTCATAACCAGTAGCAACTTCCTTAACGTCGTCCTTAAATCTCTTAAGTGAAGAAATTGAATCTTCAGCAATAACAATACCGTCACGAACAACACGAATCTGTGCGTTTCTTGTAACTTTACCGTTCTGAACATAAGAACCTGCGATTGTACCAGCAGAAGAAAGCTTGACTACGTTACGAACTTCAATACGTCCGAGAAGAACTTCACGGAATTTAGGAGCAAGCATACCCTTCATAGCATCTTCGATTTCTTCGATACAGTCATAGATGATACGGTACATTCTCATATCAACGCCGTCACGCTCTGCGATTTCAGTAGCAACAGGGTCAGGACGAACGTTGAAACCAACGATAATAGCATTTGATGCACTTGCAAGCATAATATCTGATTCACTTACTGCACCAACACCACCGTGGATAACCTTAACCTGAACTTCTTCGTTAGAAAGCTTTTCAAGATTCTGCTTAACAGCTTCAACTGAACCCTGAACGTCAGCCTTAACGATAATGTTAAGAGTCTTGATTTTACCTGCATTGATTGATGAGAACAAGTTATCAAGAGTAACCTTCTGATACTGATTGAACTGTTCTTCTTTCTTTTCCTGTTTTCTCTTTTCAACAAGTTCACGAGCAAGTCTTTCGTCAGAAACAGCGTTGAATACATCACCTGACTGTGGAACTTCATCAAGACCCATAATTTCAACAGGAACTGATGGACCAGCTTCTTTAAGTGAACGGTTTTTATCGTCAACCATAACACGAACACGACCAACTGCTGTAACTGCTACAACGATGTCAGCTGAATGAAGTGTACCGTTCTGAACAAGAAGTGTAGCAACAGGACCCTTACCCTTATCAAGACGAGCTTCGATAACGATACCCTTAGCAGCTCTGTTAGGGTTAGCCTTGAGTTCTCTCATTTCAGCTGTGAGAAGAACGTTTTCAAGAAGTGTATCAATGTTCATATGTGTCTTTGCAGAAACAGGAACGCAGATAACATCGCCACCCCATTCTTCAGGAACAAGACCATGTTCAGTTAACTGCTGCATAATCTTATCAACAGTTGTACCTGGTTTATCCATCTTGTTGATAGCAACGATAATGTCAACTTCAGCAGCCTTAGCGTGGTTAATAGCTTCGATTGTCTGTGGCATAATACCGTCGTCAGCAGCAACAACAAGGATTGCAACGTCAGTAGCCTGAGCACCACGAGCACGCATTGATGTGAACGCAGCGTGACCAGGTGTGTCAAGGAATGTGATATGCTGACCAAGTCGGAGGCCAAGCGGTCTTAGGA
>JAZOWH010000186.1:0-9664 GCA_045659165.1 Candidatus Fimenecus sp.
TCTGTTGATGGATGGTCCTCAACTGAATATGCAACTGTGTCAGTAAGTCTGCCTGATGGATTGACTTCACCTGTGAGCATCTGTGCAACTGCTCTCATACCGAATTCACCAGGAATCCAAATCATAGCAGCAGCTTTGATATTGTCGTATTCTTCGAGCCAACCCATTTCCATAACATTACCTGTGTTGAAGAGTACTACAACATTTTTGAATGCAGATGTAACCTTTTCAACAAGATTTTTTTCTTCAGCAGAAAGACGAAGAACATCTATAGGGAGGTCAGCAGTTTCTCTACTTGTACGGCTGATTACAATGATTGCTGTGTCAGAAAAAGCAACAGCATTTTTCATAATCTCGTCAGTAAGCTTGTCACAAGCCATTTCTTCAAGTGAACTACTTGCAAGAACAAGCTGAAGAAGGTTGTTAACAACTGTGTTGCCGGTTTTTGGCATTTCGTTGCCACTACATTCTGTTTCATAAAGTGCACGAAGTTCTTTGTTATAGTTGATTTTGTTTTCATCAAGAGCCTCATAGAATGTAACAGGGTCTTCAGTTGTGATAGCACCTGAGCCTGCACCACCAAGGAAAGGCACAACAGAACCTGCACCGAAAATGTTTACCTTTTTATCACCAAGTGGCAAAATATTGTCTTCGTTTTTAAGAAGAACAATGCCTTCTTGTTCAAGTTCAACTGCAACCTGACTTGACATTTCGATAATGTCGGCAGGAACATTACCGCTGACTGCAAATGAAATCATAGAAAAGCAGGACAACAATAATGTTATTGCAAGAACAACTGCAATAATCTTTTTTGTGTTTTTCATAATAAAAAACCTCCTTATTGGATTGCTTACCAACTCATTATAATTCATTTGCACATCTAAAAACAAGAGAAAAAATGATAATGTACAGAAATCCATAAAGTGACGAAAAAAGAGGGTGAATAAACACCCTCTGTCAATTTTTATTGTTCAATTGTGTCAAAAAATTCTTTTGCAAGGACATATGCCTGTTTGCCATCTTGTGAAATATAAGATGAATGGTCGCCACCCTTGATAATTGCAATTTTACTGTCCTTGATACACTCGTGAATAAGCACAGAGTCCGAAAGCCACATTATGTCAAATTCACCTGCAACAATATATGCAGGACAAGTGATTTTTGAAAGCAATTCTTCATTCATCTGTGGTAATGTGAGCATCATATCGTTGAGCTTGTTAGGTCTGAAAATGTCATTTACTGCAACTGCAATTGTGAAATATGGCTTGAATGTTTCAGGAGTAGTATTCGCACCACAAGAGATAAAACCACCAAGCAAATCAGGGTATGTATAAGCAACTGTAAGTGCATTTATACCACCATCACTGTGTCCCATAAGAAATGGCTTTTCTAAATTCATTTTTTCAATGAATTCCTTAATGTCCTTTGCCATAAGGTCGTATGAAATTACCCCAGGGTCAGTGCTTTGTCCGTGACAACGACTCTCAATTACATAAACTGTGTAGTCATTTGCAAGATACGTTGCAGCTCCTTTAAGTGAATCCTGACTTCCACCATTACCATGAACAAGAATAAGTGGATAACCGCTTTCACCATAAACAGAATAATGCATTTTGATGTCACTTAACTGAATATCATCTTCCTTTACAGGAGCAGTAACAGGGGAAGGCACATTGCTTGTGTCAAGTGTAATCATATTGTATTTTTTTGATTTTTGATGCACAGCCACTTGCCATATTCCTGCACCAACCACGCAAGCCAATGCCACCGAGCCGATAACTTTTAATGCTTTTTTCACTTTTTACACCTCTGCTTCGTAAATACCGATACATTCTCTGCCTGTGAGATTGTTTGACAAATTTCTTGCATTGAAATAAAGTCTTAATTTGCCCTTGTAATATGTAAGACAACAAGCGTATACATATTGTGCCATCCAGTTGCTGTTACCTTGCTTTTGTGGTACTAAAAATGGCTTAACAAACTCGAAATTAACACCGTCATTTGATTTTAACAGCATAATTGCCGAATGGCTTTTACCATTTTTTTCAAAAATACCATTCTGGAGTCCAATATAACAGTCTTTCAACTTGTATACTTTAAGACATCCTGAACAAAGATTAAGATATTGAATATTTTTATCAGGACTAATAATAGGCTTTTCCTGTGAAGTATAACCATTTGTGATGCTTTCACTTTCAGCAAAACTGATGTGTGTAGGCTCGCAAAAACCACAGTCTTTAATAAATGTCTGTCCACAAGAATAGTACATTCTGTATTTGTTGTCCACATTCATAAGAAATGGATTTGAAATTGCAATTCCATATTTGCATTCTTCATAATCACGGGTTTTGCCAATAACTAAATATGGCTTTGACCAATCTTTAAGATTAGTAGACTCAACGCAGTAAATTTCAGATATCCATTTAGCACCAACAAGGCTTAAAAGATTGAAAAAAACAGGTCTTGTTCTCTCATAGAAAAGGTAGTATTTGCCGTCAATATAGTTTATGTTTGGTCGCATGGCACGATTGACGATTTTGCCTGTGTTTTTAAAGTTTATTCCGTCAGTACTTTCATATCTGTAAACACCAAAAAATGTATGACAGAATAAGTGCCATTTCCCATCGTGAGAAATATCGGGAGTCATAACACTTGGGTCAGCAACAACAAAACTATCCAAAGGATTTTTAATTATAGGATTGCCTTTATAAAGCTTAAATTCAGCATTGTTAAACTGTTCAAAAGTAAGGTTTTTCATTTTAAAATTCCTTATTCATTACAATGAATGTCATTCTTTCCTGAATACTATCGCCACCATGTCCAGTGCCTATTCCACCATGGTCAGATGTAATGATAATAAGCCAATCCTCTGTGTCATAAGTTTCTCTTTCTTCGATTGCCTTGATGGTTTCAAGACCATAATTATCCATTTCAATAAATGCATTTCTGTATTTTGGATTGTTAAATGTAAAGCCTGTATTGTGACCTGCTGCGTCTGTCTGCTCGTAAATCACGAATAAAAAGTCAGCACAGTTTTCTTTTCCAATTTCATTTAATGTGTAGTCAAAAGATGCTTTGTCATCCTCACATTTGTTGAAAGAAACATTAAGATTATTTTCTTCACAATATGCTTTTTCTTCAAGATAAGTTGCATTTTTTCTGTCAAAATGACCTGCCCATTTTGTTATGAACATTGAACTGTCGATTGTCTTGTCTTCAACAAGAGAGGTGAGGAGAGTCTTGTATTCCATTGACTTTGTAATGTCGTTTGCTGTAATACCATGTTTGTCAGCCCATACACCTGTGAGAATTGAGCACCAACCAGGTGCAGTTGATGTATCTTGTGTGTTCTTTTCAGGGTAATTTACGCCACCACAATATGCGTAATTCACGGAAGCACCTTCACCCATCATATAATTTATTGCACCTTCAGAAAGTTTGAGCACATCAACACGACAACCATCATAACCGATGATAATTGCCTTCTTTTCTGTCTTGCCTTCAGGAAGAGGGGAGTCAAAATGATTTTTAACAACATCATAAAGTGCAGTCTGTGGAATTGCAGTTTCAATAGTGTTGTCACGCTGACCTAATGCAGCTCCTGCTCTGTAAAATTCTTCGGTATCTTTAGGGTCAACCATAAATCTTACAAAAGGAAATGCTATAGCACCACCAATGAGAACTAATGCCAATACGATAATCAAAATTTTCTTTTTCATATAATCACACCTTTACTGATTTGTCTACATTTTACCATTTAAAATGCAACATTACAATATGATAATAAAAAAAGACGATAGAGATTATCTACCGTCTTATTGTAACTTATTCAGTTTGTCCTTGATTTATAAGAGCAAAAACTGCTTTGAAGAATTTAAGTAACGCTCTGAAGAATGGTGTTTCATAACGCTCTGTTGTGTTCATATTTTCCTCAGTCATAGGACTCATGTTGTTATTTCCGTCATAAACCATATACTGTGGGTACTCAGGATTGCTGTAAATGTTAAAGTCCTTATTATTAACGATATCACTTACAAGACCATTCATACAACTTGGGAAATCAGTATGCTCAAGATTCTTTACAAACCATGTTGTATCAGGAGATAAGCAAGTCGCAGCATCAATCTGATGGTCAGGTGAAATGTACTTATCTTTTCCATTTGCAGTTGCGTTAAGAAGATAACGGAAAGAAAGTGTATCTTCAGTATTTGATGCAACAGCACCGAATGAACTTTCACGAACTGTTACCATTCCGTCAGCAAGCTCGTCTGCATTCTTTGCAATAGGATAGTTTGTGAAACCATATTTAACGATGTTTGAAAATTCAATACCCTGAGCAACTTGTGCCTTAACATTTTCTTCAAAAGGTACACGTACGTTGTCATGATAATATTCGATTTTTTCAATAAGACCTGCATATTCGTCAACATCTTTGCCATAGAACATTGTTTCCATAGCACGGTCATAGTCCTCAAGTGAAACCATACTCCAATAAGCAGGGAATGTACCGTAGCTTTCACCAACAATTCTTGGGAAAATGTCAAGGTAAATATCCTTAACAACATTGTTTACTGCCCAGCTGAGAATGTCAGTTCCGTATGTGTAATTCATAAGAGTTACAAGAGACTGAATGAGGTCAGAAATCATATCACTAAGACCTAAATCAAGGTCATAAGCAAAGTTCTCAATAGCATCTGCATGAAGATAAAGTTCACCAGTGAACATTTTACTACATGGAGTTGCACCATAAGCAGCACTTGCGTAGTGAATAACATCAGAAACGTGTCCTAAATCACCATATTTGTGCATATATGCAGCAACCATGTTTGAACCAAGGCAACGGCCATAAAGAGCAATCTTATCAGAACCTGTAACTTCCATAACTGCCTGGACATATTCGTGAAGAGAATCAGCAATTACAAATGGGTCAAGACGCCAGTCATAATGGAATACGAAATCAGTTGCACTGTAATGTCCGTCAGCAGCATGGTCTATAATTTCTTGTTTTGACCATGTGATATCTGCATGGCTACCATCTGATGGTTCACCATTTTTATCAAGAGCCATTTTGTTGAAAATAGGTGATACACATTCATAAAGAACATCACAGAATTCATCCCATTCCTGTGTGAAGAATGCTTTTGCAAAAACAGGAAGGAAAACGTCTGCTTTTTCTTCAATATAACCTTCAGGAATCTGTAATGGGAATACTTTTTCAGTTTCACCATTTTCATTTACACGGACAATATGAGTACCTGTACCAACAACGTGAATAACAGGGATATCAGTTTTGTCAGGAGATGCGTATACAAGTGGAGCTGCACCGATTATAGCAGTAACAGCCATAACAACTGAAAGAACTAAGGATAAAATCTTTTTCATATTTTACACCTCTGTAAAAATTACATTGATTTTGGTTTGTATGGGAGTTCTGTTTCTGTTGCAACGTGTGAGAAGAAGAATTCGCATCTTTCTTCAGAGTTGATAATTGTAACAGGCTTAACCTGATTAAGAACCTTACCCTTTGAACGGAGATAATCACTGTAATCTCTGTATGTCTTTTCCTTAAGGAAGAGAACTTCAGGTCTGTTAATCATACCCCAACGACGATACTTGAAGTATTTTTCGTTGAATTCCTTGAACTTTTCATCAAGAATATCAATATATTTCTGTCTGTCTTCTTCAGAAACAGGATTAACAGCTTCAGCAAGCATACAGTATCTTGGTGGGTTAGTTGAGTAGTCAGCATAAAGGCTGTGACCAACAAATTCGTTGCCCATTGCTTCAGCAGTCTGCTTAGCAGCCATGTCAACCATCTGTGTTGTTGTCTTTTCATTAGCAAGGTTCATACCGAGATTTCTTCTGTAAAGGAATTCGATAGTAGGTGTGTTGTTGTGCATACCTGTAACCTGAACAACGTCTTCCATACGGTATCTGTAAAGACCTGAGAAGTTAGAAACAACAAGTTCATATTTCTTGCCAACTTCAAGCTGGTTAATAAGTAATGGTGTAGCTGTATCTTCAACATCACCTTCATCTTCATCATCGTTAATTGGTAAGAATTCAAAGAAGAGAGTATGTGGAAGAAGAACACCACTGTGAGAGTCAAGTTCTGTTGCCATAGCAAAGAAACCTTCAGCAGCAGCAAAGCCCATGCCGTGAATTGGCACATCATCACCGATATACTTACGGAGCTTTTCAACATAAACTTTAAGGTTTGAACCAACCATACCATAAGCCCAAGAAAGTTTTGGCCAGATTCTTGGAGCAATAGGGTCATCAAAGCCCTTTTCGAACTCTTTACGGAGTTCAGCAGCTCTTTTTGGATTTGGCTTAAATTTCTTTTCGTACTCTTTTCTAAGTTCAGGAGTAACCTTAACGCTAGGGTTGATAGTACCTTTTTCGATATCATCGCAAAGCATTTCCCAGTTTTCTTTAAGAGAATCGAACATTGTTGTTACAAGTGTAATAACAAGTGAGCCGATGTAACTAACTTTTCTGTTTTCCAATGCAAAACGAAGCTGAAGATATGAAGTATCAAGAAGTTCTTCGTGTTCAGGAACAAGCAAAGAACTTGGAGAAGTACAGAAGAAACGAGTAATTGGGAGAAGATATAAAACAGGAATCTGAGCAGCACCATTACACATTTTTCCGTCTTCAAGAGGATGTCCTGTAAGAATAAGAACAAGAGGTCCCATCTGTGCAGGCATCTTTTTGTTCTTATATTTCTTAAGGTGGTGAGCAGCAGTTGCAACAGTAGCTGAGAAACCGATGCACTGCATGTTCCAAAGGTCCTTAACACTCTTTGGAAGAATCTTTGGTTTACCAACACTGCCTGATGATGAACAGTAACGAACATTCCATCCTGTAAACATAAGATTTTTTTCTTTGTTGTTAATTATTCTTTCAACATAAGGAGCATAGTCGTCATATGTTGAAAGAGGAACCATTTTCTGATAATCCTCGATTGACTTGATTTCGCTGAAATTGAATTTTTTGCCAAGTTCACAGTTCTTGTTTTTACTTAAAATCTTTTTAAGAGTTTTTTCTTGTGCTTTCATTGGATTCTTTGTTGCCTGGTTAACTTCCATAAGAGCAATGTCACCAAGGAGAATACCGAAATCTGAAAACGCCATTTTTTCACATCCTAATCTTTCAAAATTTTACAATTGTCAATTGTACCACAGACTGTCGAATTTTGCAATGTTATTTAATGATAATAAACAGTACCCAATTGTATGTTGATTAATTTGAAAAATCCCCATACAATCTTGACAACTGTATGGGGTATAAAACGTATTTAATTATTATCCTTTAATTGTGCTTTACCATCATTATCAATTAAGAGAATTTTGTCACAGTATTTAAGCATTGAGCTACGATGAGTAATGATAAAACAAGTTCTTCCTTTTTCACTTGAAACTCTCTGAAAGATTCTAGCCTCTGTCTGTTCATCAAGTGCAGATGTTGCCTCGTCAAGGATAAGAACAGGTGTTTTGCGAAGTAAAGCTCTTGCGATTGATACACGCTGAGCCTGACCTTCAGAAAGTCCACCAGCACCTTCGGAGAGAACAGTATCAAGTCCATCGGCAGTTTTTCTTAAGAATTCAGCAGCATCTGCTTTTTCAAGAACTGACCACATATCTTCGTCTGTGGCATCAGGACAACCTGCAAGAAGATTTGACCTGATTGTTCCTGACATAAGAGTGTTACCTTGTGGAACATAAGAAATAAAACGACGTGAATCAGGGGAAGCAATTTCTGAATTTCCGTTTTCGTCAATATATTCCAGTTTGCCACTTGTAGGCTTAAGAAGGGACAAGAGAAGTCTGATAAAGGTTGTTTTACCTGCACCTGATAAACCAACAATACCAACTCTGCAACCAACAGGGATTTGGAATGAAAGCTCGTTGAGAATTAATCTGTCATCATCGTCATATGCGAAAGAAACGTTTTCTGCACAAAGACTTATTTCTGATGGAATATTTTTATTGTCTGAAATCTTTTCTGCTTCAAGGTCGGTAATTTCATGAACACGCTTTGAGCTGACTATAAGAGAATATATCTGTGGAACAATGTGTCCCAATGATTTCATAGAGTTCTGAAGTTGAGATACGAGTGACAAAAAGAGTGTCATTGTACCATAAGTATATGTAGCAATCTCACCACTTAACGGGTCAACATAGGTTGTAGTTGAAGTGAGTCTGTACGCACACCATGAGAAGGTGACAACATAGCCGATGCTGTATACAAGTCGCAACAAGGCACTCATAATATTGCTGAGAGTGGTTGATTTTAAAACAAGTTTCATTCGTCTGTTGCGTATATCGTTGAATGTGGAGTTATTATCGTTTTCAAGCTGAAAAGTTTTCACAACACCGATATTTGCAAATGTTTCCTGCATGAATGAATAGTATTCAGACTGACTTTCACGAAGTTTTGTCTGATAATAACTAAATTTTTTACGGAAAGTCAAGGACGCTATAACACCCACAGGACCAACAATAAGGCCGATTACTGCAAGCATAGGGTCATATGCAATAAGAATTACAAGCACAATAATGAGCTGACAACCTGCAACAATTATGTTTGGTAAAAAGGTGATGATGGTATGTGAAATTGTATCAATATCACCTGAAAGTCTTGCTAATATGTCTGCACTATGATATTTTGTGACTTTATTCCATACGCTTCTCTGGATTTTATCAAACATTTTTGCGCGAATACCAAATGCAAACTTTTCGTTAACATATCCCGAAAACATGCTAGATGCAGAGGAGATGATGATTGTCATAATTGTTGTGACAAACATTATTATAATGTATCGGAAAAATAGTGCTGTACTGAAATTTGTTGCAGCATCAACAACGTAACGGCCTGCAACAGCACTTCCGACGGAAATGAGCATTGATATTGTATTGATTATAAGGAAACCGAGAATGTATCTCTTGAAGTCCTTGCCGATAGCAAAAATCCATTTGAACAATGATTTGCTTTCTTCCCAACTTCCTAATTCATCAAAAAGTTTTTGAAGTCTTTTAATCATAATTGTCGTTCTTCCTAAAAAGATTATTGATAATATTAAAATGGCAAAAGATATAACTCACCATTCTACACAATTACATATATTATACCTTGCTTTTTCTTTTTTTTCAATAAGTTATAGCAATAAAAATGAAGGCGCAACTCTTTTCCACGTATTCATAGGTTTACCTTCATAAATTAACTGAGAAAATTATATTATGGTGTTATGCTGTTTTCAACACAAGATAAATAAATACCCCTCTCGGATGAACTGATGCTCAAACGAGAGGGGGCTCTGGTATGAAATTATGTGGGAAAGCCGTATACAGTATCATTTTAGTATAAAACGACTAAATATTCAGATTTGCCCACTGAAAATATTGTCGCGTTGCTTGCTTGGAGCGCGTCGCACCGCTCTGTATTTTCACATAATAAGAACCCGACCCGTCAACGCATTAGAAATGCGGACGGGTGCCCGGAACCTTGTTGTATAACAATAATCAACTTCGCTTCATCTGCCACAAGCAGCGCTCGTTGATTATTCCTTCTCTTTTTTATTCGCATTATATACGGTTATTCTTTCACCATTTTTATTAGTGGTTTCTATTTTTGAGATTGTTTTTGCACCTTTCTTATCTAT
>JAZOWH010000187.1:0-1639 GCA_045659165.1 Candidatus Fimenecus sp.
CAATGAAAAATTATTCAAAAATTACTCCGGAGGGAACAAAAGACTATTTAGCACAGGAGAGCCGAGCTCTTCGTTGTGCAGAAAAAAGACTTTCCTCTGTATTTAAATCAAAAGGCTATGAAAAGGTAATGACACCGACTATCGAGTTTTTCGATGTGTTCAATCGTGAAAGCTCAGGTTATAATCCTGAGGATTTATACAGCTTGACTGACTCTTACGGAAGACTTCTTGTTCTTCGACCTGATTCAACACTTCCGATTGCTCGTCTTGTGTCAACTCGTTTTCAGAATGCTCGTCTTCCGCTTCGACTTTATTATAATCAGAACGTTTTTGTAAGACAGAAAAATCTTACAGGTAGAAATGATGAGGCAACTCAGACCGGTATCGAGCTTATGGGTGCTTTCGGACTTCGTGCTGATTTGGAGGTTATCACAACTGCTGTTGAAGCTATTGAAAGCTGTACATCAGCCGACTTTAAACTTGAAATCGGTCATGCGGGATTCTTTAAAGAGCTTTGTAAAAAACTCAACGTAAGTGACGAGGTTGTAAGTGAAATTTATGATTGTGTTGAAAGCAGAAACTTCGTTTCACTTAATAACATTCTTGATAAAATCGGCAAATCAGATGTAACTGATTGTATCCGTAATCTTCCGAGATTTTTCGGTGGTATTGAGATTATCGAAAAAGCAAAGCAGATTGACTTGGGTGAAGAGGGACAAAAGAGTCTTGATTACTTAAAGGAATTATATATGCTTTTATGTGATGCAGGACTTTCTGATAAAGTAGTTATCGATTTGAGCCTTGTTAACCGTACAAATTACTATACAGGCATTATTTTCAAGGGTTATTTACAGGGTAGTGGTATTTCAGTTGTTTCAGGTGGTCGTTATGACAGCCTTGGTGCTGAATTTGGCAGAGATATGCCATCAACAGGTTTCGGTATTGAAACAGGAGCACTTGCAACTGTTATGCTTTCAAGAAATGAGCTTGACCATGAACAAACTCCGGAAATAATGGTTTTTGGTGAAAAGGATTTCATTGTCAAGGCACTTGAATATTCAAGAAATCTTCGTGCAAATGGTGTTTACTGTGAAAACAGCACCTTTGAAACACTTGACGAAACAAAGGAATATGCATCTGTTAAAGGCATTAAAAAGATTTGCATAGTAGGTGAAGATGTAAGGGAGGAAATATTATGAGAAAATTAAGAATTGCCCTTACAAAAGGTCGTCTTGAAAAGAAAAGTGTTGAACTTTTCCAGAAAATGGGAATTGATTGTGAGGAGCTTATCAATAAAGGCAGACGATTGATTCTTACAGCAGGAGACTATGAGGTTGTCCTTGCAAAGGCTGCTGATGTTATTACATATGTTGAACACGGTGTATGTGATATCGGTATTGTCGGTAAGGATACAATCGTTGAAAATGGTAAGAGTTTCTACGAAATGACAGATTTGAATCTCGGTAAATGTGACTTTGCACTTGCAACACAAAAGGGTGTTGACTTTTACGACGGATTCAATACAAAACGAATTGCTACAAAATATCCTAATATAACAAAAGCATATTTTGAGGGAAAAGGAATGGATGTCAAGATTATTAAAATCGAAGGCTCTGAAGTCGGAGGCCAAGCGGTCTTA
>JAZOWH010000188.1:0-6305 GCA_045659165.1 Candidatus Fimenecus sp.
GGATAATCACTACCCCACATAAGTTTATCAAATCCTACAAGGTCTGCTGCCTCGTTGATTGCCTTGACCGCTGACGAGAATGGATAAAATTCCGAATTGAAAAGCCATGTAATCCCACCGCTTTCGATGAAAACATTCTTGTTTTTTGCGAGTTTAATCTGTTCAAGCCAGTTTTCTCGTGTAACCATTCCGAAATGACCAATTGCAATCTTCAAATCAGGAAACATTTCAATGATTTTTTGCATCATTTCAGTTTGTTCGTTACCATCTGCAAGGTCTATTGAAATAAACTTGCCGTTTTTATCAGCAATCTTAAATGGTTCAAGGTGATTGAGAAGATTTTTGTCAGTCAAACGACCTGCACAGATTTTGATTCCATCAAATCCTGTGATGTCACCAAGTGGTTTTTCCTCATACAATGCACAGATTTTAATTCTGTCACTTTTGCATTCAAGAAGGTATTCGTCCTGATTACCATCGATATATTCCTGAGTAATCACAGCACCACTAACACCTGCATAGTCCATATTGGCAAGCAATCTCTCAACAGAATTTTGACCATCTGTCATATAGGCAGGCATCATCTGACGGATTTCACCACCGAAATCGCTTTTGCCACCACCTATATCATAAACAGGCTTGCCGTTCACCATTCCATTTTGTTTTTTCCACAAATGAGCATGTGCATCAATAATCATAATGTTACTCCGTCTTTAAAAATTGCGATTTCTCTGTTGCCTTGAATTTCATTCTTGGTCTGTTCACCATTAGCAACTCGTTTAATGAGGTCTAAAAGCTCATCAGCTTTTGCTTGTTTGTCAAAACCATATGCAGAATAATCAATCCAATGAGATTTCTTTGTTGCGATATTATCATTAGATGCAATTTTGATTGTAGGCACTGCACCACCAAGAGGTGTTCCCCTGCCAGTTGTGAACAATACCATATGACAACCTACCGCTGAAAGGTTTGTAATTGAAACGATATCATTACCAGGACCATTAAGAAGGTTAAGACCTGGTTTCGTTAAAGTATCACCGTAATCAAGAACATCAACAACAGGTGCAGTTCCACCCTTTTGGACACAACCAAGTGATTTTTCTTCAAGAGTTGTGATTCCGCCTTCTTTATTTCCCGGTGATGGATTTTCCGAAACAGGTTCACCATGGTCCTTGAAATACTGTTTAAAATCGTTGATAAGATTTACACCTTTATCAAAAACTTCTTTTGAAACACATCTGTCAAAAAGCACAGTTTCTGCACCAAACATTTCAGGAACTTCAGTAAGCACTGCTGTGCCACCCATAGCGCAGATTACGTCAGTTATCTTGCCACAGACTGCGTTGGCTGTAATACCTGAAAATCCATCAGAACCACCACATTTAAGTCCAATTTTAAGTTTAGAAACAGGAACTTCTTCTCGTTTATCATTTGATGCAAAATCTTTCAATTTATTTATAAATGCTATACCCTGTTCAAGTTCGTTTTCGCAATCCTGAACAGAAAGGAACTTAACTCTGTTTTCATTCCAAGAGCCTAAAACCGCTTTCATTTCACCTAAATGATTATTTTCGCATCCAAGTCCAAGGACAAGCACTCCACCTGCATTAGGATGCTTTATGAGTCCGCGAAGAATGAGTTGAGTGATTTTCATATCGTCACCCAACTGACTACAACCATGAGGATGAGAGAAACAAATTGCACCTGTCTTTTCTGCTAATTGTTTTGCAATACTATTAACACATCCAACTGTTGGCACAATCCATATATCATTTCTAATGCCTATATCACCATTTTCACGGATATAAGCATTAATTGTAAAAGGTTCAACTGGTGGAAGTTCAGCATAATTAGGGTTGTATTCGTAAGAAAGAATATCACCTAATTTTGTTTTCATATTATGAGAGTGAACGCTTTCACCCTCCTTGATATTTTCAGTTGCATATCCAATTGGATATCCGTATTTAATAATATCTGTACCTTTAGAAATGTCGCAAACAGCAATTTTGTGACCTGTCTGAAGGTTAACACAGACATTATCTTTTTCACTTATTCTGACAGTATCCATTTCATTGTTTCCTTTGCACCAATTCCGTCGATTTTATTATAATACTCTGTTACGATTTCTGTAAGGTCAGAAAGGTCAGCCTGCCACAATGATGTATTTTTAAGTATATCGGCAATATTGTCATTTTTCATTGTTGCAACAACATCAGCATTATCATCAGGAGTATCATTTCTATAGAAATAAATAAGATTTGCTAATGCAAGTGTAAGTCCCTTTGGTGCAGAACCATTCTGTTCTTTATACTCAAGAAGTGTAGGTAATACACGAACAGAGAATTTGCTTACAGAATTAAGTGCAATCGAACGCCATTTGTGTTGAATAAATGGATTTCTAAAACGGTCAAAAACATTGTCAGCAAATGTTCTGCTATCTTCATTATCACCGATTGTAGGTAAGATTTCTTCTGTCATACACTTATTTAAAAATGCAGATGTTGTTTCGTCAGCCATGGCCTCACCTATAGTTTCGATGCCTGAAAGTAATGCACCTGCAACAAGTGATGTGTGAGCTCCGTTAAGAATTCTTACTTTAATTTTCTTATATGGTTTTGCATCGTCTGTCCATACAACATTGAATCCTGCTTTTTTAAGTGGAAATTCTTCTTCAAAATCACCTTCGATTACCCAAAGGTGGAAAATCTCTGCAGTATCAAGGAACTTGTCATCAGGATGAGCATCCTTTGTTTCGTCGTTTGGATAACCTGTAACAATTCTATCAACAAGAGTATTTACAAAGTAATTTTCCTTTTCTAACCAATCAACAAATTCTGTTTCGAGATTCCAAAGTTCTGCATATTTAAGAACACATTTTTTAAGTTCTGAACCATTATTGTCAATAAGTTCGCAAGAAAGGATAATAAAACCGTTAAGACGATTTTTATATCTTCTGTAAAGAAGTTGTGTGAGTTTTCCTGGAAATGACAAAGCAGGTTTGTCATCAAATTTGCAAGAATCAACAAACTCAATACCTGCTTCTGTAGTATTTGAAACTACAAAACGGAAATCAGGATTATCAGCCAGAGCCATATAATCTTCAAAGTTTTTATATGGGTCAACACATCTTGAAATTGACTCAACAAATGTGTGTTCCTTTACGATTTCACCATTCTGGATACCTCTTAAATATAGGTTATATTTACAGTTTTGCTCATTCAACAAAGCACATTTCCCACCTGCTCTTGGTTGAATAACAACTGCTTTTCCGTTATAAAGACCTTTTTCGTTCATCTTATGAAGAAAATAGTCAAAAAAGCCACGAAGAAAATTACCTTCACCAAATTGAATTACAGTTTCGCTCATTCTAGTCACCTATTTTAATAAGAAGTTTTGCAAGTGTACCGTCATTGTTTGCTAATGCCTTAAATGCATCAAGAGCATTGTCCATATCATAGATGCCACTAACCATTTTCATTACATCAGCTTTGTCGTTTGCTACGATATCAATTAAGTTGATGAAATCGTCTTTAAGAGCATTACGACTACCATGAATATTAAGCTCTTTTTTAAGAATTATTGAATGAACAAAGTTTGTTTCACGCTTACCATTACCAATAAGAATGATATTTGCAGCAAAAGCAGCACTATCGATACAACCCAAGAAAGTTTCAGGCGCACCACAAGCCTCGATGCAAACATCAAAGCCGTTGCCATTTGTAAAATCCTTAGTAAATTCTTCGAGTGACTGTGTTTTTGTGTTAACAACTGCATCTGCACCATATTCAGTAGCAAGTGCAAGACGATTATCGAGAATGTCAGCAACTACAATTTTATTACATTTCTGCTTTGCAGCAAGAAGTGCGAAAAGACCGATTGGACCTGCACCGATTACAAGTACATTATCAGTTTCTTTGATAGTTGCACGAGAAACAGCATGTTGTGAAATTGCAAATGGCTCAATAAGTGCCAATTCCTGTGCTGAAAGACCTTTACCATCATAAATCCTTTCAACTGGCATTGAGATATATTCACAAAATGCACCATCGCGCTGAACACCCATCGTCTGGTTATCTGTACAGCAGTTCACAAAACCTCTTTCACAGCTATAACAAGTACCACAGTTGAAATATGGGTTACAAGTAACGATGTCACCTGCTTTAAGGCCTTTATCATTTTCAGGTATTGATACGATTTCTGCTGAAAATTCATGGCCAGGAATTCGTGGGTATGTTGTGAACGGCTGATTACCCGTAAATGATGCAACGTCAGCACCACAAATACCTACATATTTAACTTTAAGAAGTGCTTCGCCATCTTTTACTTCAGGCATTGGTACTTCACGAATTTCAATTTCATTTGGATTTGGAATTACTATTGCTTTCATTTTATTTGCCTTCCTCTATATAGTTTTCGTTCCATATAACACCTGTTTTAAGCGGTGCACCTTTACAGAATATTTTATTCTCATAAGCATCGAGTGGGTCCTTGATAAACTCTTCTTTTGAGATAAGCTCAACAACTTCGTCATAACGAGAATCAACAAGCACTTGGATTGCTTTTTCCATATGCTCCTGACGGAAGTTGATAGAAGCAAAAATAACATGGTTTTCAAAGCCGAATGGCATTGTGTCATAAGAAACAACAGGTCCTAATGAGAAACTGTTATAAACGCCGTTACATCCAAGGACTTTATACTGGAATGCTATTCTGTGTTCAACATTACTACCACTTGTGCCAACAAACATTGTTGCTCTGCCACCAATTTTTTCCATAATTTTCTGTGCAGTTTCTTCTTCGGTAAGACCACTTGTGCAAAGGTAATCCGCACCAGCAATTTCTTTTGAGAAAGCAACCTTTTTACAAGATTCATCACTTCTGCCAACAAAGAGAATCTGTGCATTAGGATGATGTCTTCTAATCTGGTCAGCAATGAAAAGACCTGTCATACCGAGACCAAAAACAACAGTTCTTGCGAAAATATTATCTTTTGCTAATTTTCTAGCTTCTGTTTCAGAGCATTTATGTTTTGCCATTTCCACTCTGAAGTTCTGAGCTTCACCGATATCCTCCATTCTTTCAAGTTGGAAGATTGCACAAGCATAAGGGTCAGCAAATGAAAGTTTTTTCGCTACTGACAAAGGCAATTTTTCGAGATTTTCATATTTTTCTGGAAGATGAAGAAGCATATCAGGGTTAAAATAGTTTTTATCACAGAAAAGACCGTCAGCCTGGTCACAACCATATTCGAAATATGTTTCATCTTCTGTATATCGAGTTGGGTCATAACTGTCACCACCACGAATAAGCACAATTGCAAATCTATTTTCAGAAGGCACCCATACAACACCTTCGTGACCATTTATTAGTCTATTTTCACCCTCAGGAAATTTTGCAGAGAGTTTATTTTCTCTGCCCATTTTCATAAGTTCAAAGTCAGTTCCACAAAAGCCTTGGAAAACAGGCCAAACCTCCACACCTTTGTATAATGGCTCACCACGAAGTCTTTGTCTTTCAGGATTTATTAAATTAATTTCACCATATTTGATTGGCAAATCTTTGTCGTTTTGAAAATATGTACCATAGGTTTTCATAATTTTTCCGTCCTTTTTTACAGGATTTTTCGCATTGAATGTAAAAATGCTCTAATCGAAACAATTATACTACATAGTTTTTAAAATTGCACTATTTTTTATAAAAAATGACGGGGAAAATCCCCGTCAAAGTGAATTATATTAAATTTAATTTTAATAATGTGCTACACCACAAGAGCAGTATTTGTTTGAACGGAAAAGTTTGTTGAAGAACAATGTAATTTTCCAGAAGAAACCACCTTTGTGGCAAGTGTGGGTACAAAGCACTGTTGTACAACTATCGCATTTACCGTCACCGTCATTATCTGCATGACCTGTTTGTGGAATTGTTTGCACTTCATAATACATGCAATTTTCACAGTATCCATGCATTACACCATTTGTGTTACAACTTGCAACAGATAATGTAACCCACTCAAGCTTATGAGGTGCTACGCTAACATAATTAGCAACATAGCTATCACCACAAGCACATATATATGTTGTGTAGCCTTTTGCTGTGCATGTTGGTGGAGTTACCACTGTACTGTACATATGTTCTGTAGTTTTTGCAATTGTTTTTGTATAACTATAACCACAATTACAAGTAAGTGTTTCAACACCTGTTGTCAAATGTGTTGCAGGAGTTGTGATTTCTAGTGTGTAGCTATGTCCTGTTGCATTTGTGTAGTCAGATTTATAGCTATAACCACATTCGCAGGTATATGTTGT
>JAZOWH010000189.1:0-10525 GCA_045659165.1 Candidatus Fimenecus sp.
ATTTCAATTGACCTTGCAGATGGTGATGAACAGACTGAAATGATGAAAAAAATCATTGAAATGTTCCCTGATTTAAAGATTGCAATTGGTCATTTTGGAATGGTTACACGAGAAAACTGGCTTGAACAAATTCGTCTTGCAAAAAACAAGAATGTTTATGTTGAAAGCGGCGGAATTACATGGCTTTTCAATTCAGAGTTTTATCCTTTCCCATCTGCTGTTAAGGCAATCAACGAGGCAGCAGACCTTGTAGGGTTTGATAAACTTATGTGGGGTAGTGATTATCCACGCACAATGACAGCAATTACATACAAAATGAGTTATGATTTTATTGTTAAGTCAACCGAAATATCAGAAGAGAACAAGAAACTCTTTCTCTCAGAAAATGCAAGAAAGTTTTACGGGTTTGCCGATATTCCAGCACCACAAAAAGTCAAAAATATGGTTGAAGATTAAATTTCAAAGTACTCACGTAATTCTTCAAGTGCCTTTGTTTCGATTCGAGAAACATATGAACGGGAAATGCCAAGCTTTTGTGCAATTTCTCGTTGCGTAAAAGCATCTGTGTCATAAAGACCATATCTCATAATCAAAATCTGCTTTTTTCGTTGGTCTTTGATGTTATCGACATATTGATAAAGTTTTTCTGCTTGCATTCTCAGTTCCACATCATCAAAAACTGATTCTGTGCTGAAAATTAAATCTGAAAAGGTAAGGGGATTACCCTCACTGTCTGTATCAATGGGCTCATCCATTGAAATTTCCTGTGCATTTTTCTTTCGTGTTCGAAAATGCATAAATATCTCGTTTTCGATACATCGTGAAGCATATGTAGCCAATCGAGTGCCCTTTTTATAATCAAATGTGTTAATGGCTTTGATAAGACCAATTGTGCCAATAGATATAATGTCTTCTTGGTCAGAATAGTTTGAGTAGTACTTTTTGATAATGTGTGCTACAAGTCGCATGTTGTGATTGACGAGTCTGTTTCTTGCATTTATATCACCATTTTCGTGAAACTTAATAAGTTCATCCAACTCTTCTTTGGCACTTAAAGGTTTAGGAAAAGAATTTGTTGAGGACAGGTGAAGCATAAAATATAAGATATTTGTTGAAAGACCTTGCAGTAATGACAATAACATTTAAAACACCTCAAGTGAATATATGCACTATATAAAATAAAGTTTGCAAGTCCTTTAAAAAAATATAAAAAAAGCCTTGACAATGGATATCTTTTATGATATTATAATCAAGCCCAATACGGAGAGATACCGAAGTGGTTATAACGGAACGGTCTTGAAAACCGTCGTACGGCAACGTACCGTGGGTTCGAATCCCACTCTCTCCGCCAGATGCGGGTTGTAATTTAGTTACAGCCCGCTTTTAATTTAATAAACGTAAAACACGTTACACTTGCAGAAGTACTCAAGTTGGTGACGAGGCGCCCCTGCTAAGGGCGTAGGCCGGGAAACCGGTGCGAGAGTTCGAGTCTCTCCTTCTGCGCCAAATAAATCCATACACCATTCGGTGTGTGGATTTATTTTTTTGTTCAAGAGACTCGAACTCTTTCGTCCATGTGTTTTATTGCGTAGTGGCAGGCTTTCACGCCTGCAATATTTCCTTTTAATGAAGAGATGTAAATTTCACTATAAGAAAAATTATACTCATCCATATAAAACAAATGAGCAACAGTTTTCAGGATGTCACTTTCGTAAAAAGTTAAAATGCTTTTGCCATACATAATTATATTAAACTCAAACAAAAAGACCACACAGAGTTAATTGTGTAGATTATAGGTAACTTAAAATGATTGAAATGTAGGGGCCGGCATATTGATGACCCGTTTTCATTTTGTATGTCATTCTGAGCGTATGCGAAGAATCTCAAAAAAATAAGCAGAACTGAAACTCAAAAATCAGTTCTGCTTTTACTTTTTATTTGGATTGTCCGTCAATCCTGCAATATAATCAGTTGAAACATTGTAAAACTTTGCAAGCCTAATTATCAACTCAAAAGGTGGTTCTCTTTTTCCTTGTTCATAATTTGTGTAGGTTGTCTTGTGCATTTTAAGAATTTCCACAAGCTGGTCCTGTGTCAAATCCATATCTTCTCTTAAATCTCGTAATCTTGGATAGTATTGCATATTCTCACCTCAAGATTATTATTACACAATACAACATATGTTGTCGACAAAATACATCGTATGATGTATTATTGATTTGTGATAGCAATAATTTAAATATTTATATGTTTAATAGGGGATGTTAAAATGGAAGAGAATAATATTCAAGAACAGAAAACTAATGTGAATGAAGTTGAAAAACAGAACGAACAACCGGTAAATCCTAACTTTAATAACAGTGAAGCTTATCTCAATGCTTTGCGTCAATTGGAACAGGAAAAGGAAGAAACTAAAAAAATAAAAAAGAAAAAGAGGATTAAAATCATTCTTATTATACTTGGAATTTATGTTGCAATATTTTATGTTATACCTGCAATATTGGGAATAATCAGTACAATTGAACCTACTCCTAAATCTGCAATAAACTCATACATTTTAGATTCAGACAACAGAACTGATTCATTGGCAAATTTAGTTGACGATTACATTAAGACAGATACTCATTCCGAAGAAAAAGAAATTAAAAATCTTTTTAATTTTGCCAAAAAAGCAATTCAAATCAAAGACTTTGACTCTGCAGCATATCTTTTTAAGGTTTGTGTAGACTCTTCTGATAAATATGATGAAAAAATTCTAAAGGAAATAGGTGAAATAAATATTGATGTGTTTTCAAATGAAGAACTTATCAGTTATGCATCATTGATTAAATTCAGTGAAGAAAATGGTAAAGAGATATCAGAAGAAACAAAAGCAATCTTTTTGGAAAGAGCAAGAAGTGCAGTTGAGTCAAGAGAGAACGAAATTGCTATTCAACTTTATTCTGCTTATACAGGTAAAGAAAATATTAAAAAAGAATTAAACGAAGTAAAATATAATCTTGTAATCAGTTATGTTGAAAAAGAAGAATATCTTGATGCATATGACTATCTTAAGGAACTTGGTGATTACAAATACAGCAAAGAACTATATATGTGGTCAAGAGTTAAATCAAATATGAATTTTGATGCTTCCTACTCTGCGAGAAGTGATTTGAAAGCTAGATTGAAAGATCCTTCTTCGTATGAAGAGTACGGTGCATATTATTGGAATACTTACTATATTGGTACAGCAGAAGCAGGTAATCCAACAGTTGAAATTACTCGTCATGTTACATTGAGTTATTCAGCAACAAACAGTTTTGGAGGAAGAGTTTCTGATACATATCAATGGAGTACAGATGGCCCAAGGTTTGGAGCAGAAGGCTTGGAAAGGGAAGAACTAAAAGAATTGCTTGAAATGTCTAAGTCGGAAGTAATTGAAAAAGCAAAAAAATTCAAATGATATCTGTGTAGAGATAATTATTAACAAAATGAAAATATTATGTAAAAGGGACTTTTTTAAGTCCCTTTTTTCTTGCCATTTATAATGTAATATGTTATAATGAATCGATTATAGAGTGAGGTAGTATGTCATGATAATTTTAGGTATCGACCCTGGCTATGCAATAGTGGGTTGGGGCGTAATTGACTATACCGCAAATCGTTTTCAGGTAGTGGCTTACGGTGCTGTTACAACCGAAGCAAAAACACCATTTAACGAGCGACTTGAAACGGTATATGACGGAATACAAGACATAATATATAAATATAAACCTGATGCTATGGCAATCGAAAAATTGTTCTATAACACCAATGCGAAAACAGTTATTGATGTTGCTCAGGCAAGGGGAGTAATTAACCTTGCAGCACAAAAGAACAAATTACCAATTTTCGAGTATACACCTTTACAGGTGAAGCAGAGTGTTGTGGGTTACGGTAGAGCCGAAAAGAAACAGGTTCAGGAAATGACAAGAGTTATTTTAAAACTTGAAAAAATCCCAAAGCCTGATGATACTGCCGATGCACTTGCGATGGCTATATGTCACGCTCATGCAAGTGGTTCACTTATGGGAAGATTAAATAAGTTAAAATAAAGGATTTTTATTATGATTTATTCAGTAACGGGAAATGTAGTTGGTTTTGATGCTAATTCAGTCTGTGTTGATGTGAATGGTGTTGCATTTCGTTGTATGACTACTATAACAACTTCACAAAAATGTGCATCAATGGGAATGAAAGTCACTCTTTATACATATCTCAATGTTAGGGAAGATGCAATGGAACTTTTCGGTTTTTATGATAAAACTGAAATGGATTGCTTTAAAATGCTCATAACTGTCAATGGCGTTGGTCCTAAAATGGGTCTTGCGATTCTTTCAGAGTTAACTCCTGATAAAGTTGCATTAAGCATCGCAGCAGGTGACCATAAAGCGCTTACAAAGGCAAATGGTGTTGGTCCTAAACTTGCTCAGAGAATTTGTATGGAACTTAAGGACAAAGTTGGTAAAACAATGGGAAGTGTTGATTCATCAGTTGACCTTACTGCTGTTAGTTCAACCCTTTCAAATTCAAATACAGCAGAGGCTGTTGCGGCTCTTGAAATGCTTGGTTACTCACAGAGTGATGCAAGTATGGCAGTCAGCAAGATTGATAGCACTCTTTCTGTTGAAGATATCATTAAACAGGCACTTAAAATGCTTTCATTTAATTAAGGAGGAATTGGAATGGATTTCGAAAACGAAAACAGAATAATGACTCCCGGTTTTACAGAAACTGACCATGATATTGAAATTTCTTTAAGACCAAAAACCTTGAATGAATACATCGGTCAGGAAAAAGCAAAAGAAAATTTAAAAATATATATCGAAGCAGCAAAAAACAGAGGTGACACTCTTGACCACGTTTTGCTTTATGGCCCACCAGGACTTGGTAAAACAACGCTTGCAGGAATTATCGCAAATGAAATGGGCGTTCAGATTCGTGTAACATCAGGTCCTGCGATTGAAAAACCTGGTGACCTTGCTGCACTTCTTACAAATCTTAACGATGGTGATGTGCTTTTCATCGACGAAATTCATCGTCTTTCACGTGCTGTTGAAGAAGTTTTGTATCCTGCTATGGAAGACAATGCACTTGATATTATTATCGGAAAAGGACCATCGGCAAGAAGTATCCGTCTTGATTTACCACGATTCACTCTTGTTGGTGCTACAACTCGTGCAGGTCAGCTTACAGCACCACTTCGTGATAGATTCGGTGTTATTTTAAGACTTGAACTTTACACTCCTGAAGAATTGTCACAGATTGTAAAACGAAGTGCAGGAATTCTTGATATTTATGCTGAGGATGGCGGTGCATTGGAAATTGCATCTCGTTCTCGTGGAACTCCTCGTATTGCGAACAGACTATTAAAGCGTGCTCGTGACTTTGCTCAGGTTATGAGTAACGGAATAATCAGTGAAGATAATGCAAAAATAGCATTAGGTAGAATGGAAATTGACGAAATCGGTTTGGATAATATTGACAGACTTATGCTTACAACAATGATTCGCAATTTCAATGGTGGCCCTGTTGGACTTGAAACAATAGCAGCTACAATTGGTGAAGAAGCAGTCACAATTGAAGACGTTTACGAACCATACCTTATGCAAATTGGATTTCTGGCAAAAACTCCTCGTGGCAGAGTTGTCACACCATTAGCATATAAACATTTAGGTTTTGAAACACAAACATCATTATTATAAAAGAGGGTAATTAATGGGTAGACTTTTCGGAACAGATGGTGCAAGAGGCGTTGCAAATACTGAACTTACATGTGAACTCAGTATGCAAATTGGAAGAGCAGCCGCAATGGTGCTCAGTAAAAATCTTAACGGAAAAAGACCAAAAGTGCTTATCGGTATGGATACAAGAGCGTCGTCGCAAATGCTTGAAAGTGCAATTACAGCGGGTCTTTGTTCAGTTGGCGCTGATGTTTTGCAGTTAGGTGTTGTACCTACTCCTGCAGTTGCATTTTTGGTTCGTGAATACGAATGTGATGCTGGTGTTATGATTTCTGCATCACATAACCCATGTGAATATAACGGAATTAAGATTTTTCAGGCAAACGGATATAAATTGCCTGATGCCCTTGAAAATGAAATCGAAGAGATTATCCTTGATAATGTGACAGAAATTCCAACACCAATTGGTGGTGAAGTTGGTAGAGTTTCAAGAGAAGATAATGCAGTAGTTGATTATGTTGAGCATCTTCTTTCTGTGACTACCATGGATTTCAGTGGTTATAAAATAGCTCTTGATTGTGCAAATGGCTCAGCAAGTGTTTCATCAAAAGAAGTTTTTACCCGTCTTGGTGCAGAAGTTGTTGTTATCAGCTCAGAACCTGATGGTGTGAATATAAATAAAGATTGTGGTTCAACTCATCTTGAAAAATTGCAAAAGTGTGTTGTTGAAAATGGCTGTGATTTAGGTTTTGCCTTTGATGGTGATGCTGACAGAATGTTGGCTGTTGACCATACAGGTGAGGTTGTTGATGGTGATAAGTGCATCGCAGTCTGCGCAAAGCATATGAAAGAACTTGGCAAATTGAAAAAAGATACAGCAGTTGTTACAGTAATGAGCAATATGGGCTTTTTCAAGTTTTGCGAAGAAAATGGTATTAAGTGCGAAAAGACAAAAGTTGGTGACAGATATGTTCTTGAAAATATGGTTGCCAATGGTTACAGCATCGGTGGCGAGCAATCAGGACACATTATTTTCCTTGAATTTGCCACAACAGGTGACGGTCAGCTTTCAGCAATTCAGTTGCTTTCTGTTGTAAAAGACACTGGAAAGACTCTTAAAGAACTTAGTAGCGAAATGGATGTTTATCCACAAGTGCTTATAAACATTCGTGTTTCAAATTTTGGAAAGGCACAGTTTCCAAAAGATAAAGAAGTGCAGAATGCAATAAAACAAGTTGAAGAAAAATTAGGAAACGATGGACGAATTCTTGTTCGTCTTTCAGGTACAGAACCTCTTGTACGAGTAATGCTTGAGGGTAAAGGTTTAGATAAAATAACCGAATTGGGCGAAAGTGTTGCTCAGGTTGTTAGAGAAAGGTTAGTATAAAATGCGAGTTGCCGATAATTGGAAAGATTATGAACTTATTGATTGTTCTTGTGGAGAACGACTTGAACGTTGGGGAAAGATTACATTAATTAGACCTGACCCACAGGTTATCTGGAAAACAGAAAAGAAAAATCCACTTTGGAAAAAAGCCGATGCTGTTTATCATCGTTCACAGACAGGTGGTGGACAGTGGGAAATCAGAAATAAAATTCCTGATTTCTGGACAATTGATTATCGTGATTTGACTTTTAATATAAAAACAATGGGATTTAAGCATACAGGACTTTTCCCAGAACAGGCTGTTAACTGGGATTTGACTGCAGAAATTATAAAAAATGCAGGTCGAGAAGTTAAAGTTCTTAATCTTTTTGCATATACAGGTGGAGCTACGATTTCAGCACTTAAAGCAGGCGCATCAGTTTGTCATGTTGATGCATCAAAGGGTATGACATTATGGGCAAAGGAAAACGCAGTTTCATCAGGTGTTGCTGATAAACAAGTTAGATGGATTGTTGACGATTGTATCAAATTTGTTCAGCGTGAAATCCGTCGTGGAAATAAATACGATATTATCATAATGGACCCACCATCATATGGCAGAGGTCCAGGTGGTGAAGTGTGGAAACTTGAAAACGAAGTATATGGATTTGTTGAACTTTGTAGTCAGGTTTTATCCGATGACCCACTTATGGTACTTATAAATTCATACACAACAGGCCTTTCACCATCCGTTATGGAATACATACTTGGTGCTGTTGTAAAAAAACGTTTCGGTGGTAAAGTAACAGGAAGTGAAATTGGACTTCGTACTACAGAAAACGGGCTTATATTACCTTGCGGTGCAAGTGCTATCTGGAGCAAAGAATAATGTCAATTATTGAATTTAAAAATGTTACATTCCGTTACGAAAGTGACGATGAAGGTGTTGTATTAGCACCTGCTGTAAAAGATTTTTCATTGAATATCAATGAAGGTGACTTTATGGCAATTCTTGGTCACAATGGTTCGGGTAAAAGTACATTGGCAAAACTTGCTAACGGACTTTTATTACCTGAAAGTGGAACAATTCTCGTTGATGGAATGGATACGAAAAACGAAGATGACGATATAAAAATCAAACAGACGGTTGGTGTTGTTTTTCAGAATCCCGACAATCAGATTGTCGCAACAATTGTTGAAGAAGATGTTGCATTTGGTCCTGAAAATTTAGGTGTTGAACCTGCTGAAATCCGTCGTCGTGTTGATGAGTCTTTAAAAATCGTCGGTATGTATAAATATAAAAATCATGAACCACATAAGCTTTCAGGTGGTCAGAAACAGCGTGTTGCAATAGCTGGTATTATTGCTATGGAACCTCGTTGTATCATCCTTGACGAGCCTACCGCAATGCTTGACCCTGAAGGCAGACGTGATGTTATGAAAGCCATCAAGCGACTTAACCGTGAACTTGGTATAACAGTTGTTTATATCACTCACTATATGGAAGAAGCTTGTGAGGCTGATAGAATTGTAGTTATGGATGACAGCCATCTTTTAATGGATGGTACTCCAAAAGAAGTTTTTGCCGATACTGAAAAGATTCGTAGTATCGGTCTTGATGTTCCACAAACTTGTCAGTTAGCAAAAATGCTTAAACAAGATGGAATTAACCTTAAAAATGACTTGTTGGGCATCCAGGAACTTGTGGAAAATATAGATGAAGTATTGAAAGGTCAGTAAAAATGTCCCACCTTAAAACAGAAAACTTAACATATGTCTACGGTGAGGGCACACCTTTTAAAATCACCGCACTTGACAATGTAAATATTGAACTCCAAAAAGGTGAGTTTGTTGCTATAATCGGTCATACAGGTTCGGGCAAAAGTACTCTTGTACAGCATCTTAATGGACTTTTAAAACCAACTGATGGAAAAATTTTTCTTGACGAAAAGAATATTCATAGTTCAAAATCAACACTTTTTGATGCCCGTTTTCGTGTAGGACTTTGTTTTCAATATCCGGAATATCAGCTTTTTGAAGAAACAGTCTATAAAGATATTGCCTTTGGACCTACTAATATGGGCCTTTCAAAGGGTGAGATTGATGAAAGAGTTAGAAATGCAGCAAAATATGTTGGTATTCCCGATGAAATGCTTTTAAAATCTCCTTTTGACCTTTCAGGTGGTCAAAAGAGAAGAGTTGCAATCGCAGGTGTTATCTCTATGGAACCTGAGATTCTCATTCTAGACGAGCCTACAAGTGGCCTTGACCCAATGGGAAGAGAACAGATTCTTTCACTTATAAAAAATTATCGTGAAAAGACAGGTAAGACTGTTATCATTGTATCTCACAGTATGGAGGATGTTGCTCGTTTTGCGACAAAAGTCATTGTAATGAATGACTCGAAAGTTGAAATGACAGGAACTGTTGATGAAGTTTTTGAACGCGCTTCAAGACTTCGTGAAATCGGTCTTTCAGTACCACAGATTACTGAAATTTTCATAAAACTCCGTGAAAAAGGATACGATGTAAGCGAAAAAATATATACGGTTGAGCAAGGATACCTTGAACTCAAAAAGCTTTTTGAGGGGAGGGGGATTTCTTGATAAAAGATATTACAATCGGACAATATTTTCCTTTTAATTCAGCAATCCACCGCCTTGACCCAAGAACAAAATTGCTTTTCACAATTCTTTATATTGTGATGGTATTTTTATCTAATAATTTTGTTTCTCTCTTGTTTAACTTTGTAGTAGCAACAGTAATTATTGCTTTATCAAAAATTCCTTTTAAGACCGTTGTTAAGGGATTAAAGCCTATTCTTCTTGTTGTTATAATTACATCTGTTTTGCAGATTGCTTATGTTAAAACTGGAATTACATTAATTGATGTATGGAAAATTCAAATTACAAGCGGAGGCGTTTTAACAGCCATATTTATGGCAATTCGCATTTCTCTTCTCATTGTAATGAGTACCATGCTCACATATACAACTTCTCCAACATCATTGACAAATGGTCTTGATAAACTTTTTGCACCATTTAAGAAAATCGGAATTGATTTTCATATGGTCACAATGATAATGACAATTGCACTTCGATTTATCCCTACGCTTATTGAAGAGGTAGATAAAATTATGAGTGCACAGAAATCACGTGGTGCATCCTTTGACCAAGGCAATCTTATTAAAAGAGCGAAAGCCCTTATACCATTGTTTATACCTTTGCTTTTCAACTCAATAAGAAGAGCTTATGAGTTGGCAAATGCAATGACTTGTCGTTGCTACAATGGTGGTAAAGGCAAAACTACTATGAATGCACTTAAATTTACTTCAAGAGATTATATTTCATATATAGTTATGTTGTTATTTATAGTAGCAATAATAGTACTTAACATTTTCTGTGGTGAATATAATGCGGAATTTACTTTTAACCTTGCGGTATGATGGTACACAATT
>JAZOWH010000190.1:0-6133 GCA_045659165.1 Candidatus Fimenecus sp.
TATGGCATCTTCAATTTGCTCATTCAATCTTCGTGAAATCTGCGAAACAACAATAGGACTTATTAAAAATCCTGATTTTGATATAACAGAAACACTTAAAGCGCCTGATTTCATCGGTGGTGGTAAAATCGTTTATGACCAAGCACAGATGTCAGAGATTTTCCGTACAGGTCGTGGTGGCTTTAAGGTAAGAGCAAAATACGAATATGATAAGGCAAATAACTGTATTGATATTACAGAAATTCCACCAACAACAACTGCCGAGGCAATTATTGATAAGGTTATTGAAAGAGTAAAGGCAAATGCTATCCGTGAAATCAGTGATATCCGTGACGAAACTGACAAAAAGGGTCTTAAAATCACAATTGACTTGAAGCGTGGCACGGATGTTGAAAAACTTATGGCAAAGCTTTATAAAATGACAACACTTGAAGATACATTCTCTTGTAATTTCAATGTTCTTATTGCAGGTGTGCCACAGGTTTTAGGTGTTGCTGATTTGCTTTTAGAATGGATTGCATTCCGTACAGAATGTGTAAATCGTCGTGTTTATTTTGATTTGACAAAAGCAAAGGATAAGTTACATCTTTTGTTAGGTCTTCAGAAAATTCTTCTCGATATTGATAAGGCAATTAAAATTGTCCGTGAAACTGAAGAAGAAGCAGAAGTTGTACCTAACTTGATGATTGGTTTCGGCATTGATAAAATTCAGGCTGAATATGTTGCTGAAATCAAACTCCGTCACTTGAACAGAGAATATATTCTTAAACGTCTTCAGGATATTGATGAACTCAAAAAGCAGATTGAAGATATGGAAGATATCCTTTCAAGTAAAGCAAGAGTTAAGAAAATCATTGTTGGTGAACTCAATCAGATTATCGACAAATACGGTAAAGACAGACGAACAGAGATTATTTATGCTCAGGAAATTGAAGAGTCAGAAGAGGATATCGAAGCAGTTCCTGATTATCCTGTTACACTTTTCTTTACAAAAGAGGGTTATTTCAAGAAAATAACTCCTTTGTCACTTCGTATGAGTGGTGAACATAAGCTTAAAGAAAATGACGAAATCACAATGACTGTTGAATCAACAAACAGCGTTGAACTTCTCTTCTTTACAAATAAGTGTCAGGTTTATAAGTCACGTGCTTGTGAATTCGACGATACAAAGGCAAGTGTCCTTGGTGATTTCGTAGGCTCAAAACTCCAGATGGAAGAGGGCGAAACAGCAATATCTATGGCTGTTGTCAAGGAATACAAAGGCTATATGCTCTTCTTCTTCCAGAATGGTAAGGTTGCAAAGGTTGACATTTCTGCATACGAAACAAAGCAGAATCGTAAAAAGCTTATCAAGGCTTATTCTGACAAGAGTCCTATTGTAAGTGCAGTTTATGTACAGGAAGATAAAGAACTTGTTATGAAATCATCAGCCGGCAGATACCTTCTCTTTAATTCAGGAGCAATTTCTGCAAAGACTACAAAAGATAGTCAGGGTGTTGCCGTAATGAGCCTTAAAAAGGGCCACAGAGTTGAATCTGTATCAGATATGAAGGAAGGTCAGTTTGCAAAGCCAAGCCGTTATAGAACAAAGAATCTTCCTGCAAACGGTGCAATACTCAGTGCAGAAGACCAAGGCGAACAGTTAACATTCTAAAATTGATTGTAAGGGTGATTCACGAATCGCCCTTTTTTCACGAAAGGAGAAAATATGAAGATTATCATTTCTTGTCTTAATTCAAAATATGTTCACGCTTCACTTTCTCCTTGGTGTCTTTTGTCGGGAGTTCGTGAGTTTTCAAAAAACACATATGACATTTCTGTTATGGAAAGCACAATTAATGGTGATATCAAGGCCTTCGCAGATAAAATTATAAACGAAAAACCGGATGTTGTTTCTTTTTCAACTTATATCTGGAATGTTACAAAGACTCTGGAAATCTGTCGCATTATAAAAGAAAACCACCAATGTAAAATTGTGCTTGGTGGTCCTGAAGTGGCTTATCGTCAGGCAGATGTGCTCAAAAATTACGATTTTATTGATTTCGTACTTTCGGGAGAAGGGGAATGGACTTTCCCAAGTTTTCTTGACAATATGAATGATGACTTGTCCCTTGTGTCAGGTCTTACATACAGAGAAAATGGTGAAATTATCACAAATTCCGAAAAGGAATACAATGATACTCCACCATCACCATTTACAGATGAATTTTTTGCCAATTTAAACGGCAGAATTTCATATATAGAAACAAGTAGGGGATGTCCTTATCGTTGTGCTTTCTGCCTTTCGGGAAGATGCTCGGCACTTCGTTTCTTTGACCTTGACAGAGTTAAAAATGACATAATAAAACTTGCAAACAGTGGTACACAGACAGTAAAATTCGTTGACAGAACATTTAATGCAAATGCAAAAAGAGCCAACGAGATACTACTTTTTATCAAAGAAAATTATGGCAAAGAAATTCCAACAAATGTGTGCTTCCACTTTGAAGTTGCAGGGGATATCTTAAAGACGAGCACACTTGAAATTCTTTCATCAATGCCAAAGGGTGCTGTGCAACTTGAAATCGGTATGCAGTCCTTTAACGAAGACACCTTAAAGACAATCAACCGAAAAACCGATACGAAAAAACTTGTTGAGAATATCAATAAACTCATAAGTTTTAATAATATGCATATTCATATTGACCTTATTGCAGGTCTTACAGGTGAGGACCTTGAAAGCTTCAAAAACAGTTTTAATATTGGCTATTCATTAAATGCACATATGCTTCAAATGGGATTTCTCAAACTTCTTTACGGCGCCGATATGCGTGAAAACAGTGAGAAATATCCTTGTACATTTAATGACGAGCCACCTTACGAGGTCACATCAACTCCTTGGCTTTCGGCTGACGAAATCAAGATGCTTAAAAACTGTGAAGATGCAGTTGACAGACTTTATAACAGTGGACGATTTGTATTCACACTCAACTATCTTATAGAATGTGTGGGGATTTCACCATTTGACCTTTTCAACGATTTTGGAAATGCAGTTGATGGCAATAAAATGCGACTTTGCGACTATGCCGAAAAACTGTATAATTTCTTCGGTGACAAATGTGATAAGCAGATTTTAAGGGAGAAAATTCTCTGCGATTTGCTTTCTTCTTCCTCATCAGTACAAATTCCCGATGTTTTCAAAGTCAAAGACCCACTTTACAAGAAAATCAAAAAATATTTCATTGAAAATGTGGATAAGAATATAAAGATAGCAATTCTCTATTCCACAAATCAGGTTTTTGCAGTTAACCAAAATACAGAAAAAAATCTTCATAACAGATATGAAGGTAAAATATATAATATTGATGAAATGAATATCTGAATAAAATAAAAGCCAACACATGTTTTTGTGTTGGCTTGTTTTTATTTATTTAACTTTAATTACTTCATATGGCTTATCAACATAGAATTTATATTGTTTGGTATAATCCATACCTGCACAAAGGAGCATTGACTTTTCGTTACAGTTATAAACAGCACTCCAAAGAGCAATAACCATATGCTTGAGTGTCTTGTGCTGATAGTGAAGAGCAACCTCTGAAAGGAGTTCCATTGCATCATCTTCAGTAATGACACCGTTTTTAGCCTTGAGAGTTGTTTCGATTTTCTCATATCTGTCATAACCACGACCATCGTGATTATCGCCACCAGGAGTAAGGAAATAGTTTGTAACCATAAGGTTTTCCTTGCCCTCTTCCTGACTTATAACAACCATTTTGTTGTCAACATATTCGATAATTGCACTGTTACCCTGTGCGTCAGCAAGTTGATAGTGATAGTTGATGCCAAGCAAATCCTGCATATCGTAAGATGCAAAGAGCTTGATGCCTTCTTCAACAGTAGCACATTTGTCAAGTGCTGCACGAATTGCAACAGTTGTGATAATAGGCTTTTTGCCAGTATTCTGCTTTGTAGCTTTTGATTTGATTTCAAGAACAGCGATAGAAAATCCCTTTTCATTGATGCCATCCATTGATGTGTATGGAGCAGCAAGGCTTCTTAAATGACTTTTTGCCTTTGACATAGGAAAATATTTTGTTCCGTGAATAAAGAATGTTGTATCAACAACAGAAACACTCTTGTATCCCTTTTCAGGAGCAGTCCAGCACACAAGACAAGGTGCAGCCTTGTAGTCAAAGTTTCTGCCCATAATATAGTCACCATTTGGATTTTTTGCATTGAATGTTGAACAAGCAAAACCATCCTTGTCAGGATTAACTGTAAGGTGAGGGAATTTCACTTCACTCTGCAAGAAACGGACAGCCTCCATAATGCCTTTAGCACCTTGCTCCAAAAGTGCATCAAGACCGTATGAACACTTGTAATTCATTATCCATAAGTTTTCATCAATCTGTTTAACAGAGCCCACAGTTTCGTCAATAAGTCTTTTCTGATTATCAGTCATCTTAGAATCATCTTCTTTTCCTTTTTTTGACAGTATATCACAAAAAATATCATTAAGCAATAAAATATCTTACTTGATTATTTCAACTCTTATTGCATTTGAATCTCTTTTAGTGTAAAATATCGACAGCATTTATTTGTGGAGTTATTCAAATGAAAAAATTTATATTAAATATTTCTTTATCAGGTATGTTTTTGGCATTGGCTTATGTAATGCCATTTATTACAGGACAAATTCCTGAAATCGGCAAAATGATGTTGCCAATGCATATCCCTGTGCTTCTTTGTGGTTTTATATGTGGTGCACCTTATGGGCTTGTAGTTGGTATAATTGCTCCAATTCTTCGTTCACTTACACTTGGTATGCCACCAATTTTAACAGCGATTACAATGGCGTTTGAACTTGCAGTTTATGGATTTATGGCGGGTATTCTTTATAAATCATTGCCAAAGAGAAAAATCAACATCTATGTTTCACTTTTTGGTGCAATGGTAGTTGGTCGTCTTGTAGAGGGATTTGCAAGTTATTGTGTTTATCAAATGGGGTTTGATGTTAAACCATTTACACTTGAAGTATTCTGGGCAAGTGCAGTTGCAAATGCAATCCCTGGAATTATCATACAGATTATTCTGATTCCAGTTGTAGTAATGCTTTTGGAAAAAGCAAAGCTTATGCCAAATAAAAAATAATTTCTGAATTTAATACATAATAAAAAGCGTTGCAAGAGGGGAGTCCCAACTGCAACGCTTATCTTTTTGTTATTTCAAAACTGAAACTGCATCAGTAATTGTTTTCTCAAATGCTTCTTTACCGTATTTGTCAACTTCGGCTTTGTTCTTTTCTCCGTGTGTAAGACATCCTGCACCACCGATGCATCCGCCCATACAAGCCATACCTTCAATGAAGTTTGCATCAAGAACATTCTTGCTCTTTTTAAGAAGTGCTACCTTACAAGCCTCAATACCATCACATATTGCAGGTTTCACTGTAAAGTCAATCTTCTGCTCAGCCAAAGCTTCAACAACTGCGTCTGAAAGACCACCTGAACGAGCAAAAATTCTTCCGTAATATGAAGCGTTATCAAGCACATCTTCGTAAAGTGTTGTAATGTCGATATCCTTACTGTCAAAGTGTGCCTGAAGTTCTTCAAATGTAAGAGCACTGTCAACATAAGGCTTAACAGATTCAAGCTGTGCTTCAGATTTCTTTGCAGTACAAGGTCCGATGAAAACAACCTTTGCATTTTTACTTGTTTCCTTTATGTACTTACCAAGCATTGCCATAGGTGACAAGTTGTGTGAAACATAAGGTAAAAGTGCAGGGAATGACGACTTGATATACTGTACAAATGCAGGACAACATGAACTTGTAAGGAATTCCTTTTCACTGAGTTCCTTTGCCTCTTCCATTGCAACCATATCTGCACCAAGAGCAGCCTCTACAACTGTATAGAAACCAAGTTCTTTAAGTCCTGTAATTACCTGACCTAATTTTGCATAAGTGAACTGGCTTGAAATTGAAGGAGCAACCACTGCATAAACCTTGTAATCTTTATTGTTATTGCTATTTTTGAGCATATCAATAACATTAAGAATATATGATTTTTCTGCAATTGCACCGAATGGACACTGATATACACAAGCACCACACTGAATACACTTGCTGTTGTCAATTGCAGCAGCATTATCG
>JAZOWH010000191.1:0-15834 GCA_045659165.1 Candidatus Fimenecus sp.
TTTGAAGATGAAAATTAACATTATGACTCTTTTTCCTCAGATGTGTGAGTCAGTACTTTCTGAAAGTATTATCGGACGAGCAAGGGAAAAAGGATATGTTGAAATAAATTGTGTTAATATAAGAGATTATACTCTCGATAAACACCGCCGTGTTGACGATGCTCCGTACGGTGGTGGTATGGGTATGCTTATGCAGACACAACCTATTGCAGATTGTTATAAGGCAATCTGTGAGAAAAGTGAAAATAAAAATCACCTTATTTATATGTCACCTTGTGGTCAGGTGCTTACTCAAAATAAGGTGAAAGAATTGGCTGGGTTGCCAGAAATTACAATTCTCTGTGGTCATTATGAGGGGATTGACCAGCGAGTGATTGATACTTTGGTTGACGAACAGATTTCAATTGGTGATTATGTACTGACAGGTGGCGAGTTACCTGCAATGGTGCTTGCTGACTCAATCTCAAGAATGTTAGAAGGCGTTCTTCCAAATGATGAGGCAAAGGAACTTGAAAGTCATTATAACGGTCTTTTGGAGTATCCACAGTATACAAGACCTTATGAATGGAATGGGCTAAAAGTCCCTGATGTGTTGATGTCAGGCCATCATGGAAATGTGGAAAAATGGCGTCGTGAACAGTCAATTTTAATGACCGCAAAACATCGACCAGATATGTTGGAAAAAGCTGAACTTACAAAAGCGGATAGGGAATTTATAAAAAAACAGGATTTATAGTGTGCGGCAAGGATAAGAGAAATGGATATTAAATTAATTACAAAATCAGATTTAATTAAATATATTGCATTTGCATTAGCAATGATTTTGTTGATTTCTACAGTTGTCCTCAATGTTAAAAATAATAATCAGTCAGAGGAAATTGAAAAACTGAATAGCCAACTTGCTTCAGGTGAGTTAGTTTTAAGTGAAATGCAGTCAGAAAAAGATGCTGTTGAAGAAGAAAAGAACAGTCTTGACCAGTCATATAAGGATAAACTTAATGACCAAAAGGATACTCACGAAAGTGTTGTTGACGAACTTAATAAACAGATTGAAGAGTTAAATAAACAGTTGCCAACCAAAAAAGGTGATAAGGAAACGACAACAAAAAAGTCTAAAAAGGAACCGGCTATGCCAAAGCCTGTTCCTTCAAAAGGTAAAACTGTTTATCTCACATTTGATGATGGTCCATCACAATACACTACAGAGGTACTTGATATATTAGATAAATATGGTGTCAAGGCAACTTTTTTTGTGGTAAACGGAAAATATAATCATATTATGAAAGATATTGTTGACCGTGGTCACCAAATCGGACTTCATTGTTACAAACATGTGTATTCTGAAATTTATAAATCTGATGAAGCATATTTTGAAGATTTAAATAAAATTTCCGATGTTGTAAAAAAACAGACAGGTGTTGAAAGTAAAATTATTCGTTTTCCTGGTGGTGGAAGCAACACTATCAGTAAAAAGTATTCACCAGGGATTATGACTCGTCTTTCACAGTCTGTGGTGAAAAAAGGATATAGTTACTTTGACTGGAATTGTACCAATGGCGATGCTGACGGTGCAAATACTGTTGTAAAACAGGTAATAAATTGCAGCCAATTTCCACAAAGTGAAAAGAATATTGTTGTACTTATGCACGATAACAAGAAAATTACCATGGAGTCATTACCAAAGATTATTGAGTACTATAAGGCTTGTGGGATGGAATTTGGTGTGCTTACACCATCAATGGAATTTAAAAATCATCGTGTTCTTAACTGATAATATTGATATTAGACAAAAAACTTTTAAGAATATAGGAAAAGTGCACAAACTTAAATATTTTAAAAAAGATGTTTTTGTTTTTATGACTGAATTATTGTTTTTAGGTCAAAACTGCGACTTTTTTCGTTGACGAGTAGAAGTTTTGTGGTATAATATATTAGTAATAAACGTATTTAATTATGTTATTTATATTTTTTCATTTGGGAGAATGAGTTATGTATACTAAAGATGTAGAAGTTAAAAATCAGGTTGGTTTGCACGCTCGTCCTGCAACATTCTTTATCCAGAAGGCTAATGAATTCAAATCATCAATCTGGGTTGAAAAAGAAGACAGAAGAGTAAATGCAAAGAGCCTTCTTGGTGTCCTTTCATTAGGCATTATGGGTGGCACAACTATCCGTATTCATGCAGGTGGTTCTGACGAAGAACAGGCTGTTGAAGAACTTGTTAAACTTGTTGAATCAGGATTTGCTGAATAAGATTATGAAATTTAGCACACTTGAAGGTTCCTTTGAGTGTGCTTTATTTTTTTGCTATATTGTGTTATAATTAAAATAGCAACTTTTAAAAATGAAAGGGGTGAGTTCTGTGAATGAAAAACTGCATATTCTCCGTGAAAAGGCGATGAAATTGCCTCTTACACCAGGGGTGTATATTATGAAAAACAAGCAGGGTAAAATCATCTATATCGGTAAAGCAAAAAAACTTAAAAACCGAGTTAGTCAGTATTTCGGTTCCCAGAATAAGCACTCCATTAAAGTTCGTAAAATGGTTGAGAATGTCCAAGATTTTGACTATATTCTTACAGATTCAGAGTTTGAGGCGTTGGTGTTAGAAGCAAGTCTTATCAAACAGAATCAGCCTAAATATAACATTTTGCTAAAAGATGATAAGGGCTACAGTTATATAAAGATAACAAATGAACCTTATCGTAAAATTTCTGCCGTTTTGCAAAAAGATGATGAAAATGCAGAATATATAGGACCTTTTACAAGTTCATATTCTGTTAAGCAGTCTGTTGATGAAGCAAACAAAATCTTCAGATTGCCACAGTGTAATAAATCTTTTCCAAGAGATTTTAAGAAAGGCAGACCATGTCTTAACTTTCATATAAATCGTTGTATGGGCGTGTGTACAGGTAAAATTTCAAAATCAGAGTATGACGAAGCAGTTAACGATGCTCTGGACTTTTTGAATGGCGATATAACGAAAATCATAAAAGAATTAAAAGAAAAAATGAACACCTGTGCCGAAAATCTTGAATTTGAAAAAGCAGGTAAATATCGTGACCGAATCCGTGCAATTGAAAATATGCAGGCAAAACAAAAAGTCGTAACTGAAACAGGAGACTCAAAAGATGTTTTTGCTCTCGCAGAAAATGAACAGGATATGTGTATAACTGTACTGCGATATGATAAGGGCAGACTGTGTGACAGTGAGTACTTCTTCTTTGATTCGGAAAAAATGGTTACAAATGTAAGATGTAATTTTCTCATTCAGTACTATGGAATGAATCGTACTGTGCCACAAAAGGTGTATGTGGACGAGATGTTTGATGATATGGAGTTGTTACAGCAACATCTTACAAATGTGCGTGGTAAAAAGTGCATTGTAACTGTCCCACAAAGAGGTGAGGGACTTAAACTTATCAATATGTGTCGTGAAAATGCTTTTGAAAAACTTGCACAGAAAAAAGGCAGACAGTCGGTCGAAATCAAGTCATTAGAAGAATTAAAAAATCTTTTAGGGCTTTCAAAAACACCTGAGTATATTGAGTCTTACGACATTTCTCATACAGGTGGTGATGACAATGTAGCTGGTATGATAGTTTTCAAGAACGGAAAACCATTGAAACGTGCATATCGTACATTTAATATCAAATCCTTTGTGGGACAAGATGACTATGGCTCAATGCGAGAAGTCCTGTCTCGCCGATTTGATGAGTACTTCAAATATAAGGATGAAAATGCTACGGACGGCTTTGGAAAACTTCCTGACTTGATTCTTCTTGATGGTGGTAAAGGACAGGTTAATGCTGTAAAAGAAGTAATGATAGAAAGGAATCTTCACATACCTCTTTTTGGTATGGTTAAAGATTCTAAACATAAAACGAGAGCAATTACGGGTGATGGTGGCGAAATTGCAATCAATTCAATGCGAAGCGCCTTTACGCTCGTGTCAGAAATTCAGGAAGAAGTTCATCGCTTTTCAGTAGGATTTCACCATAAAAAGCACACTAAAAGAGGTCTCCTGCTTTCCCTTACCAAAATTGATGGAATTGGTGAGAAAAAAGCAAAAGAACTTCTTAAAACATTTAAAACAATAAAAAATATAAAAGCTGCATCTGTGGATGAACTTCAAAAAGCCAAGGGAATTAACAGACAACTAGCAGAAAAAATATATGAATTTTATAGTGAGGAATAAAAATGATTAATACAATAATTTTTGATTTGGACGGAACACTTCTCAATACGCTTGATGACCTTATGGATAGCGTTAATTTCGCACTTGAAAGACAAGGTTACCCATTACGAAATTTAAGTGAAATCCGTTCTTTTGTTGGTAACGGAATCAGACTTCTTATGGAAAGAGCAGTTCCTGAAAATGTTATCGGAACGGATGTTTTTGAAGTTTGCTTCAAGGATTTCTGTGACTACTATAAGGTTCATATGGAAGACAAAACTGCACCATATGAAGGCATAAATCAGATGCTTGTAAATATCAAAAAAGAAGGCTTCAAAACTGCTATCGTTACTAATAAAGCAGATTTTGCTGCACAGGATTTGTGCAAGAGAATGTTTGGAGAAAATATTGATTTAGTTGTAGGTAGTACGGATGACAGACCAAATAAACCTGCACCTGATGGTGTTTTCTATGCACTTGAACAAATGGGAAGCAAAATTGAAAATACAGTTTTTGTAGGTGATGCTGATACTGATATTCTTACAGCAAAGAATGCAGGATTACCATCGATAGGCGTTTTGTGGGGATTCCGTGACCGCGATGTAATTGAAAATGAAGGTGCAGAATATATCGTCGAAACTGTAAAAGACCTGGAAAAATTACTTATTTGTTTAAAAAACGGATGATTTTTCCATAATATTATTAAAATAATTTGACAAATACATATAAAAATGCAATAATAACTATATGTATTTACACAATGGAGCGAGTTTATGAGAGTAATAACAGGTGAAGCAAGAGGCAGAAAACTTATTACCCTTGAGGGTGACGATGTTCGACCTACAACTGACAGGGTAAAAGAAAGCATTTTTAATATTATTCAGTTTGATGTTGAGGGTGCGTCTGTTCTTGATTTGTTTGCAGGTTCAGGACAGTTGGGCATTGAAGCACTTAGTCGTGGTGCAAAACATTGTACTTTTGTTGATGCATCAAATCGTTCTATTGAGGTTGTGAAACAGAATCTTAAAACTGTCGGTTTTGAAAAACGTTCAAGTGTTTTTTGTGGTGACGGAAAAATGTATATAAAACTCAGTAAGGATGTTTTTGACATTGCTCTTCTTGACCCACCATATAACAAAAAAATTCTTGATGATGTCTTACCGGTTGTGGCAGAAAAGATGGCTGATAACGGTGTGATTCTCTGTGAAAGTGAATTGCGTGAAGAATTACCTGAAACAGCAGGTGATTTCACCAAGGACCGTGACTATAAGTATGGTAAAATAAAAATTACCACATACAGAAAGAATAAGTGAAATAATGAAAACAGTAATTTGTCCGGGTAGTTTTGACCCGGTAACTAACGGACATCTTGATATTATCCGTCGAAGTTCAAAGCTTTTTGATAAGGTAATTGTTGTTGTTATGAAAAATCCTTCAAAAATAAATTTCTGCTTTTCTTATGAAGAAAGAGCAGAGCTTATCAGAAGATGTACAAAGGACTTCGATAATGTTGAGGTTGATATTTACGAGGGACTTTTGGCAGAATATGCAAGGCAGAAGGGTGCGGTTGCAGTTGTAAAAGGACTTCGTGCTGTGTCTGACTTTGAATACGAGTTTCAGCAGGCTCAGATGAACAAAAAACTTAACAATGAACTGGAAACAATATTTATCAACACAAGAGTTGAAAATCTTTATCTCAGTTCAAGCGCAGTTAAGCAAATTTGCGAATTAGGTGGGGACATAAGTGATTTCGTTCCTGAAATAATTTGTGAAGATATAGTTGAAAGAATTAAAAGAGGTGTAAGCAAATGACAGTAGAAAACTTACTTGACGAGATTGAGTCTATACTTGAGGAAGGAAAAACAGTTCCTTTTACAGCAAACCTTTTGGTTGATGCACAGGCAATTAAGACTGCAATCGAGGATATAAGACTCAACATGCCAGAAGAACTTATGCAGGCAAGAAAAATCGCATCAGAAAGAAAAGAAATTCTCACAGGTGCACAGGATAATGCTGACAAGATTATTGAACAAGCACATATAAGAGCAAAAGAAATTATTTCTGAAGACGAGATTACAAGAGGCGCTGAGGTTCAGGCTGAAGAAATCATTCAGCAGGCAAGACAGACTGCAAACGAAATCATTGAACAGGCTCGTGCTTCTGCAACTGAACTCACAGAACAGGCAAGAAACTGGTCAAGAGAAATGCGTCAGAGTGCAAGTGAATATGTTGAAAGCATTGTTGCTGTTGCTGACGATACTCTTACTAATTCTGTTAATGAAATTCGTCGTGCACGTCAGCATCTTAAATCTGCATCTCAGACAAAACGTGTTGACGATTAATACGTAATAATATCATAAGAAGTGCACCTCGTAGCATATTTATTTATATAAATTGTGTTCGAGGTGTTTATTTATGTTTGTATATTCTGTTAAGTCAAAACAGATAAAATTCATATTGTTGGTGTCTTTTGTTGTAATGACAATGGTATCCTTATTTATTCTCTCAAATGAGAACCAACAGACAGGTAGTACAAAAAGTGTCAGCTATGCAGGAGAAACTCATGAACAACGAATGGAGTTTATTTCTCAATTTGATTGGGAAGTTGTTCCGGAGCCTGTTGAGGTAAAAGAAGTTATAATTCCCGATAAGCCTGATGACACTTATACTGCATATAATGAAATTCAGAAATCGCAAGGATTTGACCTTGATAATTTTGCAGGTAAGCGAGCAAAATGCTGGACTTATACTGTGAAAAATTATGAGGGATATGAAAATCAGGAATGTATACATGCAAATATTCTTGTCTATGATGGAAAAGTAATTGGTGGAGACATCTGCTCTGTTCGTCTTGATGGGTTTATGCATGGATTTATAGGTAATTAAAATGGAAAGACTTGATAAAATACTTGCTTCTCAGGGTACTTTATCCCGAAAAGAAGTCAAGGAAATGATAAAAAAGGGAAGAATAATATTAAACGGAACGGTTGTTAAGGACAGTTCCGTTAAAATTGATGAAAATAAAGATGTGGTATCAGTTGACGGTACACCAATCACCCTTAAAAAACATATTTATATAATGCTCAATAAACCACAAGGTGTCGTTTCTGCCAGTGATAGCGATAAGGACGAAACTGTTGTTGATTTAGTTCCTGATGAATTGTATCGCAAAGGGCTTTTTCCTGCAGGAAGACTGGATAAGGATACAACAGGTTTTGTTCTCATAACTGATGATGGAGATTTTGCCCATAGAATTCTGTCACCTAAAAATCATATTTTTAAAACATATATTGCAGGTCTTGAACACAACCTTTCTGATGAGGATATAAAATCATTGGAGAATGGCATTACTCTTGGTGACGGAACTGTGCTTAAAGAAGCAAAAGTGGAGGTTATCGAGGGAAAGGACAAGCCATATGTAAGAATTATGATTTGTGAGGGAAAATATCATCAGGTAAAAAGAATGTTTGCAGCAACCGGAAATAAAGTTGTTTCTTTACATCGTTCAAAAATGGGAAAACTTGAGCTCGATAACAGCCTTAAACCGGGTGAATGTCGTGAAATTACCCCTGAAGAGCTTGCGTTGGTTGCAGAAAAATAAAGCATTTGGTCATTTTCAACAAAGAAAATGTTAGATAAAAAATAACTAAAATGCGACTAATACACAAAAAAAATGAAAATTTTTGTGTATTTTGTTTGAATAAAGTTGGAAAATATCAAAAAATCACTTGCAAAAATGTATTTTATTGTGTAAAATACATAGTAATCTAATCGTGATTTTGTATAAAAGGTGGTATTGCGGTGTCAAACAGATTATTTCAGGGTATAGTTCACCAGATGTCTGACGTTATTGAAAGAACATTTGGTATTATTGATGAAACAGGAACCGTTATTTCATGCAGCGAATTAGGAAGAATCGGTGAGGTTCAGTCAAATGCAGTTGCAGAGGTTTTTGCTTCTGACGAAAATATAGTTATTGACGGATACACATATAAAGTCTTCAGTATGCATATGCATCCTGGTTATGCAGTTTTTGTTGAGGGTGACGACCATATTGCTGACAAATATGTTGGTGTTCTTTCTGTTTCACTTTCCACAATCAAGCAGTATTATGATGAAAAATATGACCGTGGTAACTTTATCAAGAATGTTATCCTTGACAATATTCTTCCTGGTGATATTTATATCAAGGCAAGGGAACTCCACTTCAACAATGATGTTACTCGTGTAGTTCTTCTTATCAGAATTGCAGAAAAGAACGATGTTTCTGTGTTTGATGTTATTCAGGACTTGTTCCCAGATAAATCAAAGGATTTCGTTATCAATATTAACGAAAATGATATTGCTCTTGTTAAGGAAGTTAAGAATAATATTGAACCAAAAGACCTTGAAAAACTTGCTCGTTCAATTGCTGATTCACTTGGAACAGAGTATTATACTCACGTTCTTGTTGGTATTGGTACAGCAATCGACAATATCAAGGATTTAGCTCGTTCATATCGTGAAGCACAGGTTTCACTTGAAGTTGGTAAAGTATTTGATACAGAAAAGACAATCGTAAGTTACGATAATCTTGGTATTGCAAGACTTATTTATCAGCTTCCAACAACACTTTGTGAAATGTTCCTTCGTGAGATTTTTAAACGTGGTTCAATCGAAAGCCTTGACCATGAAACACTTTTCACAATCCAGAAATTCTTCGAAAATAACCTTAACGTTTCTGAAACATCAAGAAAACTCTTTGTTCACAGAAATACACTTGTTTATCGTCTTGAAAAAATCAAGAAACTTACAGGTCTTGACCTTCGTGAGTTTGATGACGCAATCGTATTCAAAGTAGCATTGATGGTTAAGAAATACCTTGACGCAAACCCAATTAAATATTAATAAAAAGCAGGGGAATAACCCCTGCTTTTTTATTTTACAGTAAATAAAAATATTACAGCCATATAATTCTGATTTTTTACAATTCCCACTAAATTTATATGAATTAACTCTTGAATTCCTAGTAATTTTGTAGTATATTATTTCTGCGATAAAAACAATACTCTAAAAGGGTGTAGATACAATGAAAATTTCAACAAAAGGAAGATATGCACTTCGTCTTATGACTGATTTGGCAATTCATAAGGATGATGGATATATCTCAATAAAAACTGTTTCACAACGACAGGGAATCAGCGAGAAATACCTTGAACAGATTATAAAACTTTTAGCAAAAGAAAACCTTGTTGAAAGTATCCGTGGTGCACAGGGTGGATATCGTTTGACTCGTGAACCAATCGAATACACAGTAGGTGAAATTCTCCGTGTAACAGAAGGTAGTCTTGCTCCTGTTTCTTGTCTTGCAACTGACGAAAATACTTGTGAAAATTGTATGGACTGTGTAACACTTGAAATATGGCAATGTGTCCTTGATGCAGTTAATAAAGTTGTTGACTCAATCACATTGCAATATCTTGTTGACAAACAGAAAGAAAAAGGTAATTGCGGATGCTGTTAAAATACGATTTGCATGAAACTGCACGATATATGGGATATAAGCAAGGGGCTATGCCAAGTGAAGAAATCTGTGAGTTGGTAGAAAAAGCATATTCGGAACTTTGCAAAGTAATTCAACCAAAGTACATTTATAAAGAATATGAATTTACAAAAACTGAGGGTGGAATAGTAGTTGACGGAATTGAATTCAAGAGTCAAAAAATGCTTGCTCATCTTCGTAATTCTAATTCAATAATTCTTTTTGGTGCAACATTGGGACAAGGCGTGGATACACTTATCCGTAAAAATTCTGTAACAGATATTGCTATGACAGCAGTTGCTCAGGCTGTTGCAGGCTCAATGGTAGAAAATCTTTGCGATATAGCGTGTGATGAATTGAAAGAGAAAATAAATGGTGAACACAGACCAAGATTCAGCCCCGGTTACGGTGATTTCCATATTTCTGCACAAGCTGATTTCTTTAAACTTCTACCTATGAATAAACAACTTGGAATATCACTTTCAGATGGATTTATGATGACACCTACTAAAACGGTTACTGCATTTATTGGTGTAATAAAGGATTAAAAATATGACATTTAAAGAAAAATTCGGAAAAGAAATACTGTTTTTTGACGGTGCAATGGGAACAATGCTCCAGAAAAACGGATTAAAAACAGGTGAATTACCTGAAAATATGAATATAACTCATCACGAAGTGCTTCTTAAAATACATCGAGAGTATCTTGATGCAGGATGTAATGTAATTACAACAAATACATTCGGTGCTAATTCTCTTAAGTTCAATAATGTGGATGAAATTATTTTATCAGCAGTTTCTCTTGCAAAGGAAACTGCAAAAGATTATGACAGAGATACTTTTGTAGCACTTGATATTGGCCCGATAGGCAGACTTTTAGAGCCATGTGGTGATTTGCCTTTTGAACAGGCTTATGAGCTTTTTAAAGAACAAGTTATAGCTGGTGAAAAGGCTGGCGCAGACCTTGTTTTAATTGAAACAATGGGTGATTTATATGAAATCAAAGCGGCAGTTTTAGCGGCTAAAGAAAACACAAAACTTCCTATTCTTGTATCAATGATTTTTGATGAAAAAGGCATACTTTTAACAGGTGCAGACATAAAAACTGCAGTTGTAACGCTTGAAGGTCTAGGTGTTGATGGTATTGGTATGAACTGTGGCCTTGGACCTGACCAGATGCTTGAGTTGCTTAAAGAAATGAAAGAATATTCAAGCACACCAATATTTATTCAGCCAAACGCAGGACTCCCTGTCAGCATAAACGGAAAAACAACTTACAATGTAACACCTGAAGAATTTGCACAGAAGCAATTATCAATCATTCACAACGGTGCTTGTGCATTAGGTGGTTGCTGTGGTACAACTCCCGACCACATAAAGGCTATGATTGACCTTTGCAAGAATGAGAAGATTACAGAAATTTCAAAGAAAAACTATACTGCAGTTTCCTCATATTCAAAAACAGTAGTTTTCAGCAATAAACCTGTAATTATTGGTGAAAGAATTAACCCGACGGGTAAAAAACTCTTGAAGGAAGCACTTCGCAATAAGGATATGGATTATATTTATCGTGAAGGTGTTACACAGGCAGATGCCGGAGCAGATATTCTTGATGTTAATGTGGGTCTTCCTGAAATAGATGAACCTACTATGATGGTTAATGCTGTTAAAGGACTTCAGGGTATCCTTGATACGCCATTACAGATTGATACATCTGATACTATTGCCATGGAAAAGGCGTTGCGTATTTATAACGGAAAACCGATGGTTAACTCTGTCAATGGTAAAGAAGAGTCAATGAATTCTGTTTTCCCACTTGTAAAAAAATACGGTGGTGTGGTTGTTTGTCTTACTCTTGATGAGAGTGGGATTCCTGAAACAGTTGAAGGAAGAATGGCAATCGCTGAAAAGATAATAAACAAGGCAAGTGAATACGGAATAGATAAAAAAGACCTAGTATTTGACCCACTTTGTATGACAGTCAGCACAAATAAGGATAATGCAAAAATCACATTGGAATGTGTTCATAGACTTAAAAATGAACTTGGTGTTCATACTGTTTTGGGCGTTTCAAATGCATCTTTTGGGCTTCCTAATCGTGAACTTCTCAACTCATCATTTTTCACTCTTGCTATGAATAATGGCTTGAGTTCAGGGATTATAAATCCAAAAAGTGAAATGATGATGAATGCATATTATTCATACTGTGCTTTGATGGGAATGGACGAAAATTTTGAAAATTATATTTCAAATGTTACTGAAACTAAAAATGAAATTAAGAGTGATAGTGTAGACCTTAAAACTGCAGTAATAAAAGGTCTCAAGGAACAAGCAAAACAAGAAACAGAAAAAGAACTCAAGACGAAAACTCCACTTGAAATTATTGATGGAATTTTAATTCCTGCACTTGATAAGGTGGGCAAAGACTTTGAAAATAATAAGGTTTTCTTGCCTGGTCTTTTGATGAGTGCCGAAACAGCAGGTGTTAGTTTTGAGATTATCAAAAAGCATCTTGTGAACAGTGGCTCTGAAACTGCAAAAAAAGGAAAAATAATAATTGCAACTGTCAAAGGTGACATTCACGATATCGGTAAAAATATTGTGAAAGTTCTTCTTGAAAACTATGGTTATGATGTGATTGATTTAGGCAAAGATATTTCACCACAGACAATAGTTGACGCAGTTAAAAAGCATAATGTTAAACTTGTAGGATTGTCAGCACTTATGACAACAACTGTACCTGCAATGGAAGAAACTATCAGACTTTTAAAAGAACAAGCATGTGGTATTTCTGTAATGGTAGGTGGTGCAGTGCTTACAAAGGAATATGCAGAAATGATAGGTGCAGACTATTATGGTAAAGATGCAATGTCATCTGTAAGAATTGCTGAAAAATTCTTCACAGAATAGTGCTATTTGTGTATTGTTATAATTGACAAAATTTTACAGTAGTAGTATCATATAAATGAATTCATAGTATTTTACTGTGAAATGAAAATAATGTTTGATTTTAATGAAAAGAGATGTATATATGAAAGTTTATGCAGATAATGCTGCAACAACAAAAATTTCTAAAATTGCCCTTGATGCAATGATGCCTTGCTTTCAGGAATTCTATGGCAATCCATCAAGCTTGCATGCAGTTGGACAAGATGCATTTCATAAGGTAAGAGATGCAAGAAATACTATTGCACAATGTATTAATGCTGACCCAAATGATGTGTATTTTTCATCAGGTGGTAGTGAAAGTGACAACTGGGCAATCAAAGGTGCAGCATACTTAATGGCTAAAAAAGGTAAAAAGCATATTATCAGTTCAAAGTTTGAACACCACGCAGTGCTTCACACACTTAATGTATTGGAAAAAGACGGCTTTGAAATCACATTACTTGATGTTTATGAAAATGGTCTTGTAAGAGTTGAAGATGTGAAGAATGCAATCCGTGAAGATACAGCACTTGTGACAATTATGTATGCAAATAACGAAATCGGTACAGTTCAACCAATTCGTGAAATCGGTGCAGTTTGTCGTGAAAAAGGCGTATTGTTCCATACGGATGCTGTTCAGGCAGTTGGTCATATTCCTGTTGATGTGAAGGCTGATAACATTGATATGATGTCATTCTCAGGTCACAAATTCCACGGACCAAAGGGTGTAGGTGGTCTTTATTGCAAAAAGGGAATAAGACTTCCAAACCTTATTGAAGGTGGTGCACAGGAAAGAAACCGTCGTGCAGGTACAGAAAACGTTCCTGCAATCGTTGGTATGGCAGCAGCACTTAAAGATGCTTGTGACAATATGGAAGAAAATACAAAGAAACTTGTTGCTATGAGAGAGCAACTCATAGAGGGAATTCTCAAAGTTGAACGTAGTCGCATAAATGGTGACCGTGAACATAGACTTCCAGGTAACGTAAGTGTATGTTTTGAAGGTGTTGAGGGTGAATCACTTCTTCTTTACCTTGATTTAATGGGAATCAGTGCTTCATCAGGTTCAGCTTGTACATCAGGCTCACTTGACCCAAGCCATGTTCTTTTATCGATCGGTCTTCCTCACGAAATTGCTCATGGTTCACTTCGTTTGAGCCTTTGTGAAGAAAACACACCTGAAGAAATGGAATATATAATCCAACAAATCCCACCAATTATCAACAGACTTCGTGATATGTCACCATTGTGGGAAAAGATAATGAAAGAAGGTAAATAATAATGGAATATTCAGAAAAAGTAATGGAACATTTTGTCAATCCTCATAATGTAGGTAAACTTGAAGATGCTGATGGTATCGGAGAAGTTGGTAATGCAAAATGTGGCGATATTATGAAAATGTATCTCAAAATTGAGAATGATATTATCACAGATGTTAAGTTCAATACTTACGGTTGTGCATCTGCAATCGCAACAAGCTCAATCGCAACAGATATGATTAAAGGTCAGCCATTGAGTGAAGCGCTTAAACTCACAAATAAGGCAGTTGTTGAAGCTCTTGATGGTCTTCCTGCAGTTAAAATTCATTGTTCAGTTCTTGCTGAACAGGCAATCAAAGCGGCTGTTAAGGATTATTACGACAAAAACGGTATAGAATATAACGCAGACGATTTTAAATTTGACGAAGACCACCATCATTAATCAAAATGCGTAGTAGCAGGCTTCCACGCCTGCTATGTGGCTCTAACCTTAAAAAGGAAGATTAAAATGACAGTAAAAGAAATGCAGGAAAAAATCTTGCAGCTTAAAAAAGAAAAAGATATTTGCATACTTGCTCACAGTTATGTTGCTCGTGAGATTATTGAAATTGCCGATTATACAGGTGACAGTTTTCAGTTAAGCGTACTTGCAGAAAAAACTGATGCTAAAACTGTAATTATGTGTGGAGTTCGTTTTATGGCAGAAACCGTAAAGATTCTCTCACCTGAAAAAACAGTATACATCACAAGTCCTGTCGCTGGTTGCCCAATGGCAGAGCAAATGAGCGTTGAATATATCAACGAAATCAAAAAAGAGTATCCTGATTACACAGTTGTTGCATATATCAACACAACAGCAGCACTTAAAACAGTTTGTGATGTTTGTGTTACATCTGCATCAGCAGTACAAATTGTAAAGAAACTCGACAACGATAAAATTCTCTTTATTCCTGACTGCAATCTTGGTGATTTCGTGGCAAAGCAAGTGCCTGAAAAGACATTTAAGTTTGTAAATGGTGGATGCCCAATTCACGGTCAGATTACTCGGGAAGATGTTAAAAAGGCAAGAGAATATTATCCTGATTCACTTCTTCTTGTTCATCCTGAATGTAAACCTGAAGTTGTTGCAGAAGCTGATTATGTTGGCTCAACAACAGGAATTATGAAATTCGCAAAGGAAAGCGACCACAAAAATTTTATTATCGGTACAGAAATCAGTATTGCAGAGTCTTTGCAGTATGAATGTCCTGATAAGAATTTCTTTGCACTCTCACCAAAACTCATTTGTCCTGATATGAAAGCAACAACTCTCGTTGACCTTTACAACACAATTATCGGTAAGGGTGGCGAAGAAATTACACTCCCAGACGAAACAATCAAGGAAGCCAAAAAATGCATTGATAAAATGCTTGAGCTTGGGTGAATAAAATGAAAAAAGCAGTAATTGCTATGAGTGGCGGAGTTGATAGCTCCGTCGCTGCTTTACTTATGAAAAATGAAGGTTATACCTGTGTCGGTGCTACAATGCAGCTCTATTCCGAAGGGGATTGCAGTGATGCAAAAGCAGTTGCCGATAAATTAGGTATGCCTTTTTATATTTTCCCACTTAAAGAAGAATTCAAAAAACAGGTAATTGATAAGTTTATTGAATTCTATGAAAACGGCAAAACACCTAACCCTTGTGTTGAATGTAATCGTACATTAAAATTCGGCGCTATGATGGATAAAATGCATGAATTAGATGCTGATTTTGTCGTGACAGGTCATTATGCTCGCGTAGTGTGTGAAAATGGTGAATATAAACTGAAAAAAGCAGTTGATGAAAGCAAAGACCAGAGCTATTTTCTTTATATGCTCACACAAGAACAATTAAAGCATATCAAATTCCCATTAGGTGAATACACAAAACCAGAAATTCGTGAAATCGCAGAAGAAAATGACCTTATAAC
>JAZOWH010000192.1:0-1753 GCA_045659165.1 Candidatus Fimenecus sp.
TCTGTCTTAACAACAGTACAAACGCCTCTCTTCTGTGGAGAATTGTTATTTGTCATAACATTCTTCTTTGAGTTGAGACCCTTACCAAGAGCTGGAGCCTTAGACTTCTTAACGAGAGTTTCTCTTCCGTTACGAACGAGCAGGTTAAATGTTGGCAGTAAATTCACCCCCATACATATTTATTGCATAACAAATCACGGACCCATGTCCGCATGCTCAACTATATTATCATATATGCACAATATTGTCAACATATTTTTTGCAAAATCACGAAAATTTTCCATATAATAATAAGGGCAGAAAAAGTTTCCACCCTTTTAATTTATTGTTCGTTATATTTTCTTTCAAACCCGAGAAATCGTGTGCCTTGGAATGTTAAAACGCCGAAATCCCCTTCAACCATCATTCCGTAATCATAGGATTTGACTTCCAATTCCATTCTGTCACCACTTTGCACCTGAAAAGTTACATAATATGATGTAGAACTCGTTGTATGCACATGCCCGTTATGATGATGGTGATTATGACTTGTATGATTTCTTTTTGCAACAACAGTTGCATCGACGGATAATCTTGGTGACTGATTATTTATGTGCCATTGACGAATGTTCATAACAAAATTATAGATGAAAACTCCAAGAAATACTATGAAAAATAAGCCAAAGAATATTTCAAACATATCAACACCACCAAAATATTTATTAAATTAAATATATCATTTAAAGTATATATTGTCAATGCATGAGATTCTTTGCTTACGCTCAGAATGACAACGGTGGAGTCAAAAACCACCCTGCCATTGCGAATCAAAAAGAGGACTGATTTCTCAGTCCTCATTTTTTGTTATTTATGCTTCTGTTGCAACTACGTCTTCAATTGTTTTTTCAAGTTCAACATCACTATAGCACTTCATACCAGTACCTGATGGAAGAAGTTTACCGATAATAACGTTTTCTTTAAGTCCCATAAGTGGGTCAATCTTACCCTTGATAGCTGCATCTGTAAGAACTCTTGTTGTTTCCTGGAATGATGCTGCTGACAAGAATGAATCTGTTGCAAGAGATGCTTTTGTAATACCGAGAAGAACCGGTGTACAAGTTGCAGGAACGAATGCTTCGCCTGTTTCTTCTGAACGAAGACGTGCTTTTTCATTAGCAGCGTTGAATTCACGCTTATCTGTTGTAGCACCTGGAAGAAGGTCTGTTGTACCTGCTTCAGCAACCTTGAGTTTTCTCATCATCTGACGAACAATAACTTCGATATGCTTATCGTTGATATCAACACCCTGGTTACGGTATGTTCTCTGAACTTCCTTGATAAGGTAGTCATGAACAGCGTCAACACCGTTGATAGCAAGAATATCGTTTGGATTTGGTGAACCATCTGTAAGGGCTGTACCCTTCTTAACAAAGATTGGATTACCATTTTCGTCAGTTTCTGAATTGAATCTCTTATGGAAGCCATAAGGAATCATATATGCTCTTTCATCACCATTTTCGTGGTCAGTAATAACGATATGTTCGTTACCCTTGATTTCACGGAATGAAAGGATACCATCAATTTCTGAAAGGATTGCAAGAACTTTTGGTTTTCTTGCTTCGAACAATTCTTCAACACGAGGAAGACCCTGTGTGATATCCTGTCCTGTAGCAACACCACCAGTATGGAAAGTTCTCATTGTAAGCTGAGTACCTGGTTCACCGATTGACTGAGCAGCGATAATACCAACTGCTTCACCAACTGTAACAGGGTC
>JAZOWH010000193.1:0-2929 GCA_045659165.1 Candidatus Fimenecus sp.
TAAGTTCGATACATCCTTTGTCAACAAGTGCTGCATTTGCAGGGTTGATAGGAAGTTTTGCAAGAACAGGGATATCGAGTTCTTTTGCTATTTCATCAATCTTACTTTCACCATAAATATAGTGCTTTTTATTACAGTCAGAGCATTCAAAATAACTCATATTCTCAACTATACGAATAATTGGAACATTCATCATTCTTGCCATATTAACTGCTTTTTTAACAATGAGAGTAACCAAATCCTGAGGAGTTGTAACGATTATGATACCATCAACAGGAAGTGACTGGAAAACTGTAAGTGGAACATCACCTGTTCCTGGAGGCATATCAACAAACATAAAGTCAACATCACCCCAGACAGTTTCCTGCCAAAATTGATGAATAACACCTGAAATAACAGGTCCACGCCAGATTACAGGCTGGTCTTCTCTCTGAAGGAGAAGGTTAACACTCATAATTCTTGTACCCAACTTTGATTCCAATGGATACATGCCATCTGCTGTGCCTTCAGGATTACCATGAACGCCAAATGCTTTAGGAATTGATGGGCCTGTAATATCAGCATCAAGAATTGCTGTCTGATATCCCATTGTCTGTGCTGTTACAGCAAGAGATGATGTAACAAAGCTCTTACCAACGCCACCTTTACCACTAACAACACCGATAACCTTTTTAACATCACTCATAGGATTTCCCGGAATACGTAAATCCTGTTTTTTGCTATCACAGTTTGATGAACAACTGCTGCAATTTCCACTACATCCACTCATTTTATATAACCTCTTTTCAAGATAGATGATTAATAACTAATATTTATTTTCCTACACAGAATTGTGCAAAAATTTCATTAACTACAAGTTCCGTTGCCTTTTCTCCTGTTAAAATCATGAGATTTTCAATGGCTGAATCAAGACAAACTGTTACTGCATCCATTGTCATTCCAAATTCAAGTGCATTTTCTGCATCATTCAAAGCTTCGAGTGCTTTTTTACAGCACTCACATTGACGGTCATTGACAATTGCAGTTGCAGATGTATCAAAATCTGCAGTACCAAGAGTTTGTTCAATTGCTCTTGTAAGTTCTTCTTTTCCTGTACCTGTTTTTGCCGAAATGAAAACTGTTTGTGAAAAATTCTCTTCTATTTTTCCCTTTAGATAATTTACATCTAAATCTGTTTTATTAACAATTCCTATCGCATTTTTACCTTTGCAAAGTTCAATAAGTCGGTAATCGGCATCATTAAGTTCTCTTGTAGCATCAAAAACTGCGAGAACAAGTTCAGCGTTTTCAAGTCTCTTAACCGCTCTGTCAACACCGATACTTTCAACAACATCTTCTGTTTCACGAACACCTGCAGTATCAGCAAGTCGAAGTGTAATACCACCGACATTTACAGTATCTTCAACAATATCTCTTGTTGTTCCTGCAATATCGGTAACAATAGATTTTTCTGTACCGGAAATAAGATTCATAAGTGTAGATTTACCAACATTTGGACACCCAACAATAGCCGTATCAACACCTTCAAGTATAATTTGTCCTTTATCGAAGTCATTTATAAGTTTCTGCAAACTTTCACGACTATCTTTTATATGCTCTTTCAGATTATTATCTGACAAATCATCAATTTCTTCGTAAGGATAATCAACCCAGGCTGAAAGAAGTGCCAAATCATAAACTAACTTATCATTGATTTTTTTAATTTCTTTAAAAAGTTTACCCTCAAGAACACCAAGAGCAATTTTTTCTGCTTGTTCACCTTGTGCAGAAATGATATTCATAACAGATTCTGCACTTGTAAGGTCCATTTTACCATTCAAAAATGCTCTTTTTGTGAATTCACCAGGTTCTGCTGGAATTGCACCTGCTGAATAAACAGCTTTTAAAATTTTATCTGTTACAAAAAGTCCACCATGACAAGAAATCTCAACAACATCTTCACCTGTATAACTTTTTGGTGATTTAAATACAAGGGCAACAACATTGTCGATACTACCCTTCTCATCAGATGCTTTTCCATAAAGAGCAGAATATCCAGGAATTTCGCATAACTTTTTCCCATTAAATGAAGAAAAAATCTTGTCAGCTACATTTATGGCTTCTTCACCTGAAATTCTTATAACACCAATTCCACCAGGAGCTCTGCCTGTTGAAATTGCAGCAACCGTACTCATTTTTCTTCACCTGCTTTCTGTTTTCTTAGTTTTTTAAAGAATGATGATAGTATTTCTGCACATTCTTCACCCATAATTCCACCTTCGTACGAAGGTTTATGAGTGAAATTCATATCAAAAAGCTGTGCTGCCGAAACGACAGCACCATTTTTTTCGTCTTTTGCACCGAAATACACATTTTTAATTCTTGAATTTATAATTGCACCTGCACACATTGGACATGGCTCAAGTGTGACATACATATCACAATGCCACAATCTCCAACCACCAAGATTCTGACAAGCATCATTTATTGCTTCAATCTCTGCATGGTGCAAAGCATTTTTAACTGTTTCTCTACGGTTTCGTCCTTCACCTACAATTTTGCCATCACAAACAACTATTGCGCCAACAGGGACTTCTCCCTCTTCTGCAGATTTTTCTGCAAGGGAAAGGGCGTATTTCATAAATTCGATTTTTTCCATAATTAAAACTTAATATTACTGAGTGTAATTATTGTCAGCAACACAACTGACACTATCATTGGTCCATTCTTGACAAAAGCTGAAATTTTTTCTCTTATTGTCAATAACTTATCATCATCTGATAATGTAACTTTATATCTTAACTTTATAAGTCTTATCAATCCAATTACTCCCACAGTTGTAAAAGTAACTAACATAAGAATAATTGCTAAAACTGATACATTTTCACCAAAATTGTCATTTGTTGAAATAACAATTACTGAATAGAGATTATTTACAAAATGAAGGATA
>JAZOWH010000194.1:0-2138 GCA_045659165.1 Candidatus Fimenecus sp.
CATAATACCTTCAAGTCTTGCTAAATCCTTTGCTGTCTGTAAAGCTTCTTCGTCAGTAACGATATAGATATCGCTATAAATATTCTGATTAAGGTTTTCAGGGATAAGACCATCACCGATACCCATCTGGATATGTGTGCCGATTGTACCACCTGCGAGAATAGCAGCGTTTTCAGGCTCAACAGCCCAGATTTCGATGTCAGGATACTGTCTTTTAAGGACTTCACCGATACCACTGATTGTACCGCCTGTGCCGATACCTGAACAGAAGCCGTGAATGTCACTTGCAACCTGTTCAAGAATCTCAAGACCTGTATGATGACGATGCACCTCAGGGTTTTTAGGATTCACAAACTGTTGTGGGATATACACATTTGGGTTTTCCTTTTGCATATTTATAGCAGTCTGCAAGCAGTCGTCGATACATTTGCCGATATCACCATCGTCGTGAACAAGAACAACCTCTGCACCGTAGTGATTAACGAGCTTTCTTCTTTCTTCACTAACAGAGTCAGGCATAATAATCACAGTTTTGTAGCCCTTTACTGCACCGATAAGTGCAAGGCCGATACCCTGATTACCACTTGTAGGCTCAACGATAATTGTATCCTTATTAATAATGCCTTTCTTTTCAGCATCCATAATCATATTGTATGCAGTTCTTGTTTTGATTGAACCACCAACATTAAGGCCCTCGTATTTAACAAGCACCTCTGCGCTGTCTTTTTCAACCATTCTATTAAGACGCAACATAGGAGTGTGTCCGATTGCTTCTAATATATTATTATATACCATATTTATATACACCTCATTTTTTAACTTTGATATTATATCACAAATAAAAAAATATTCAACATATTTCTAAAAATGTCTTGAAATGAAATGATTTTTCTCTATAATATTATTAGATTATTTTGTGAGGTGTTCCTATGAATATTTATGAAGCTATAAATTCTCTCGTAGAATATGGCGTGAGAGAAAATCTTATCGAAGCAGAAGATAAGGTATGGGCAGTCAACAGAATCCTTGAAATCCTTAATATGGACAGTATGGAAACTGATGCTGAGGTTAAAGATGCTGAACTCCAAGAAATTCTTAAAGTAATTCTTGATTACGCAGTTGAAAAAGGTCTTTGCGAAGATTCAATTGTTTATAAAGATTTGTTCGATACAAAGGTGATGGGTGTACTTACTCAAAGACCATCAGAGGTTATCAAGACATTCAGAGAAAAATATGCTGTTTCTCCTGAAGCAGCAACTGATTATTACTATCACCTTGCTCGTAAATCTGACTATATCCGTGAATACAGAATCAAAAATGACGTTAAATGGATAACAAGCACAGAATACGGTGACATTGACATCACAATCAACCTTGCTAAGCCTGAAAAAGACCCTAAGGCTATTGCTGCTGCTACAAAAATGGAGCAGAGCTCGTATCCAAAGTGTATGCTTTGTAAGGAAAATGAGGGTTATGCAGGTCGAGTAAATCATCCTGCAAGACAGAATCACAGAGTTATTCCAATCTGCCTTGACGGTGTAAATGCATTTATGCAGTATTCACCATATGTATATTATAACGAGCATTGTATTGTATTTGACGAAGTACATAAGCCAATGCAGGTGTGTGAAAAGAATTTCAGACGACTTTTCGATTTCGTTAAGCAATTCCCACACTATTTCATCGGTTCAAACTCTGATTTGCCTATTTCAGGTGGTTCAATTCTTACTCACGAGCATTTCCAGGGTGGTCGTAATGAGTTTGCAATGGCAAAAGCTCCTATTGAAGAATATGTTACATTTGAGGGCTTTGAAGATATCACAGCAGGTATCGTAAAATGGCCTATGTCAGTTATCCGACTTCAGGGTGATGATACTGACAGAATCTGTACACTTGCAGGTAAAATTCTCGCAACATGGCGTGAATATTCTGACGATGAAGCATTCATTATCGCAAAAACTGATGACGGTGTAATCCACAACACAATTACACCAATTACAAGATTTGTAAATGGCAAGTACGAAATCGACCTTGTTCTTCGTAACAACATTACAACAGAGGATTACCCAGACGGATTCTATCATCCACATCCTGAATATCATAACATCAAGAAAGAAAATATCGGTCTTATTGAAGTT
>JAZOWH010000195.1:0-2618 GCA_045659165.1 Candidatus Fimenecus sp.
TTTTTCATTCGGTGAGCATAAAGGTATTGTAAATTATACAATCGGTCAACGAAAAGGACTTGGAATAGCATATAAAACTCCGCTTTATGTGCTGAATATAGACCCTGAAACAAACAATGTTATTTTAGGGGATAATGAAGATTTGTTTACAGATACAGTAACCGCTAAAAATGTGAATATAATCAGCGGAAAAACAATTACAGAGCCAATCCGTGTGCTTGCTCGTGTGCGTTACAGACATAAAGAACAACCCGCAACTGCATGGCAGACAGAAGACGGAAATCTTCACGTTAAATTCGACGAGCCACAACGCGCAATCACAAAAGGACAATCATTAGTAATATTTGATGGTGACGAAGTATTAGGTGGCGGCGAAATTATATAAGTGTAAAATGCAAAACACAAAGTGTAAAATGTAGGGGACGAATAACTCGTCCCTTTATTTTTTACCGAATACATTTCCAAAAATGCCGAACACTTTTAATATATTGCAAACTGAAAAACAAGGTGATATTATACACTTGCAAGGAGGAATTTCATGAAACTTCAAATTGTAATTGACCCTAATCGTGACGAAGAAATCATCATTTATGCTCACGAGAAATCATCCTTGGTGTGCGAAATTGAAGAACTTGTAAAAAGTTATTCTGTTGACCTAATTGGCTATACCGAAAACGAAACAGTAAAGCTCAATTTGAACGATATTTACTGCTTTTTCACAGAGGATAACAAGGTGTTTGCATTAACTGAAAACGAGAAATACAGACTTAAATCAAGACTTTATCAGATAGAAGAAAGTTTGAGTGATAACTTCGTTAAAATCAATCAATCCTGTATAGCAAATATCAAAAAAATAGACCGTTTCAAAGCAACTGTTGGTGGTTCATTGACTGTGGTTTTCAAAAACGGATATGTTGATTTCGTGTCACGAAGAAATCTTAAAAATGTAAAAGAAAGGTTAGGTTTGTAATTATGAATAAATATGTAAAAGAATTTTTGCATCGTGGGTTTGTGTTTGGTGGCTTTGGACCAATAATTTTAGGAATTATATATTTCGTACTTTCAAAAACAATAAATAATTTCACATTAAGTGGCAGCGAGGTACTTTTAGGCATCGTTTCAATATATCTTCTTGCATTTATTCAGGCAGGAGCAACAGTGTTTAATCAGATTGAGCATTGGCCAATATCAAAATCACTTCTTTGCCATCTTGCAACACTTTATGTAGCATATTCACTTTGCTATGTTGTGAATACATGGATTCCATTCGAACCCAAAATGCTCTTGATTTTCACAATAGTCTTTATGGCAATCTATTTTGTAGTATGGGGAATAGTATATTTCTCAATAAAAGCCACAAGCAAGAACTTCAATGCAAAATTAAAATAAACTATTTATAGCTCCCCTGATATGGGGAGCCTATTTTATATATTGAAATATAGTTTATATTCTGTTACAATATTATAAAAAGAAATTTCAAAGGAAAATTTGTTATGACAACTTATAATCTTAACGGAAAATGGAATATGACACGTGTGGCAACAGGTGATAAATACGACGTGAATGTTCCATCTGATAACTACACTCAGTTATTGGAGTTAGGTGCTATTCCTGACCCATATTACAAGGATAACGAAAAAAAGGTTGAGTGGGTAGGTCGTGAAGACTGGACCTATGAAAAAACTTTTACACTTGCAGAATCAGACCTTGTAAACAGAAAGGTTTTACTTGTATGTAAAGCCCTTGATACTCTTTGTGATGTTTATGTAAATGATACTCTCGTTGGTAAGGGTGAAAACGCACATCTCAAATATGAATTTGACATTAAAGATGTTGCAAAAGTAGGGGAGAATACCCTTAAAATCACATTTTTTGCACCAACAACTTATGCAGAAAAAAGACAGGCAGAAAAGCCAATTCCAAAGAATTTCAACGGTACTGATGGTGCTGCATATATGCGTAAACCACATTGTCATTTCGGTTGGGACTGGGGTCCACATCTTCCTCTTTCAGGTATTACAGATGATATCTGGGTTGAGTGCTTTGACAATCGTCTCACTGATGTTGAAATCAAGCAGATTCACGAAGATGGCAAGGTAACAGTTAAAATCAACCCTGTTGTTGAGGGTAGTGGTGAAGTATCTGCAAAAATCATTTATCCAGATGGCACAGAATATGTAATCGAAAATAATGAAATTGTAATCGAAAACCCTGAACTCTGGTGGACAAAGGAATTAAATCCTGTTGAAAAACAGCCACTTTATGCAGTAGTTGCAACAATGGGCGATACAGTTGTTTCAAAGAAAATCGGTCTTCGTACAATTCGTCTTGATAGAAGTAAAGACCAGTATGGTCACAACTTCTGCTTCTACCTTAACGGTGTGCCAATTTTCGGTAAGGGTGCTGACTGGATTCTTCCTGACTCACTTATGGGCAGAGTGACAAACGAAACTTATGACTATTACATAGATTCAGCACTCAGTGCAAACTTCAATATGCTCCGTATCTGGGGTGGTGCTTACTATACACCTGACTATTTCCTTGAGCAGTGCGACGAAAAAGGTCTTCTTATCTGGCAGGACTTTATGTTTGCATGTCTTATGTACCCATTCTATGAG
>JAZOWH010000196.1:0-1548 GCA_045659165.1 Candidatus Fimenecus sp.
TGATGTCCACCCTTCAAAAATCGAGATAATCGTACACAGAGAAAGTATAATTCATTCTGCTGTAGAGTATGATGATAATGCAGTAATAGCACAGATGGGACTTCCTGATATGAAAATCCCTATTCAGTATGCCCTTACTTACCCTGAAAGAATTGAATCCCTTACAGGTGAACTCGATTTAACAAAGCTCGGTACATTAACATTCTACAAGCCTGACTATGAAACATTCAGATGTATGGATATTTGTCGTGAGGCAATTACACGTGGTGGACTTTACCCTGCATTTGCGAATTCAGCAAATGAACAGGCAAACCTTATGTTCAGAAAAGGTGAAATTGGTTTCTTGCAGATTGCAGAATTAGTAGAAAAAGTTATGAACGATGCACCGAAAGTCAATACTTATACGGTAGACGATGTTTATGAGGCAGACAAACTCGCTCGTGAACTCGTTATCAAATACGCAGAATAGTGGTGAATTTTTTGGAAATCTGGTCAAAGGTATGGCCTTTCTTAGTAGCAATTTTATTTTTTGGACTTCTTATTTCAATACACGAATTGGGACATTTCACTTTTGCAAAGCTTTTTAAAGTAAAAGTCAATGAATTTGCTCTTGGAATGGGTCCTGCAATTTTCAAAAAGAAAAAAGGCGATACAACTTATGCCCTTCGTCTTCTTCCGATTGGCGGATATGTAAGCATGGAAGGTGAAGACGAAGAAAGTGCCGATGAAAATGCTTTTAACCGAAAAAAGGTGTGGCAGAAGATTATCATTGTGGCTGCAGGTGCAATAATGAACATTATTTTAGGTGTTGTTATTGTTGTGACTTGTGTGTCAATGGAAGATTTAATCGGTACAAACCAAATTCATAGCTTTGAGGAAAGTGCTGTAAGTCAACAGTCAGGTCTTGAGGTTGGTGACCAGATTCTTGAAATCAATGGTCACAGAGTTTTTTCCGATATGGATATCTCTTTTCTTATGACACGAAGTGATGATGGCATTTATGATATGACTGTCCGTCGTGATGGTGAAAAGGTTGAACTTTCAGATGTGAAATTTGAAACATATGTTGAGCAGGGATATACACTCATAAAATATGACTTTGTTATCCGTGGTGTTGAGCCTACATTTTTCAATGTGGTGACAAGTGCTTTTAAACAGACAGCATCTATAGGCAGACTTGTGTGGTTAAGCCTTTTTGACCTTGTAACGGGAAAATTCGGACTCTCTGATTTGTCGGGGCCTGTGGGTACGGTCAATATGCTTGCTGATATAACATCTTCAGCAGTAGAAAGCAGAGCAAATCTTATTTCAGCGCTCACTCTGATGGCATTCATTTCAATAAATATCGGTATCTTCAATTTGTTGCCATTACCAGCACTTGATGGTGGTCGACTTTTCTTCCTTTTAGTTGAAGGAATCCGAAGAAAACCAATTAACCCTAAATATGAGGGATATGTTCACGGTGCAGGACTTGCACTTTTGTTACTGCTGATGGTGGTAGTAACCTTTAATGATATTTTAAATCTTATAAAAAATTAAGATGGTGTG
>JAZOWH010000197.1:0-13627 GCA_045659165.1 Candidatus Fimenecus sp.
GGAAAATTCATTGACCGACCTGTTAAGTCATACTCAAGTGGTATGTACTCAAAACTCGCATTCTCAATTACTGCAATTCTTGAAACAGATATTATGCTTATTGACGAAGTTTTATCTGTTGGTGACGCAAAATTCAAGAAAAAAAGTTATGCTAAAATGAAAGAACTTATTTCTAACGAAGACAGAACAGTTCTTATTGTTTCACATAGTTCAGAAACTATCAAAAATCTTTGCGATAATGTACTCTGGATTCACGACGGTGAAATGAAGATGTACGGAACAACTGCAGAAGTTCTTCCAAAATATGATGAGTTTATGAAATAATTATGAGTGTTGAGAATAATAAACCAATAGACTTCGTCATTATATGGGTTGATGGAAATGACCCTGAATGGCGAAGCGAAAAATCAAAATATGACAGTTCAGTTGTAACAACAGCCAATAGTGAAGTGAGATTCCGTGATTGGGATAATCTTCAATATTGGTTTAGAGCTGTGGAAAAATATGCTCCTTGGGTTAACAAAATTCACTTTGTTACCTGGGGGCATTTGCCAAATTGGCTTGATGTTTCAAATCCTAAACTCAATATTGTCAACCACAAGGACTATATCCCGGAAGAATATCTTCCCACATTCAGTTCACATACAATTGAACTCAATCTTCACAGAATCAAAGGTCTGGCAGAGCAGTTTGTATATTTTAATGACGACATGTTCTTAAACAAACCTGTTTCTCCCGAAGATTTCTTTAAAGATGGACTCCCCTGTGACACAGCAGCAGTTCATTGTATTTACTTTGCAAATGATAGCGCAGGACATTTCCATGGTGCAGACATTGAAGTTATTAATGATAATTTCAACAAAATGCAATGCATGAAAAAAGATTGGAAAAAGTGGTTTGACCCAAAAAACGGAATCAAAAACGTTATGCGAACAGCTCTGCTTTTACCATGGCCTTGGTTTCCTGGAATGTTCTGTCACCACACTCCTTCCTGCTTTTTGAAATCAACATTCACTAAGGTTTGGGACAAGTCTTTTGATACCCTTGACGAAACTTGTCGCAACAGATTCAGAAAAAAAGGCGACGTTAATCAATGGGTTATGAAATATTGGCAGTTGGCTGAGGGTAATTTTGCCGTAAGAAAGGCTAATTTCACTCAATGCTATCACATCGATAATGAAATGTTCAAAGCACTTTGCAAAGAAATTGATAATAAATCGCATTCTATGATTTGCATTAACGACACAAGTAACACAGAAGATTTTGAAAACAAGAAGAACACGATAATTTCTCTTTTTGAGAAACATCTTCCAAATAAATCTTCTTTTGAAAAATAATGAGGGTAATTGAATGAAGAAAAATTTCATTTGGCTATTTGGTGAAAATTTAGGAAGCACTTCAAATAACAATTCTTTTTATTTTTGGAAACAGTCTGTATCAAAAAAAGATGATATTGATAAATACTTTGTTATGAACAAAAACCAAAACAATTTAAACGTTTATAACACTCTTTCCAATTATGAAAAAAAGTTTGTGCTTTGGAAAAACAGTACAAAGCATTTTGAATTTTATTACAAGGCTGACTTGTTCTTTGTTTCTCTAAGTTACAAGGATATTTTACCTGATAAAATACTTGGCAAAGACTTGAATTTTCTTATTACAAAGCCGTTAATTTATCTTCAGCACGGGACTCTTGGAATAAAAGCTATTGGTTATAAAGGCGATGCTTATAACAACAATATGTTCCGTTTTGTGTATTACAACAAGGATATTAAAGATACATTCAAAGAAAAAAATCAATTCAGAGATTATCAGCTCTATTACGGAATTTATCCTCCAAGATATATGGAGTTGGTAAAAAGACATTTAGAATATTCAAAAACAAAAAAAGAGGGAAAGCAAATTCTTTGGTTTCCTACTTGGCGTGAATATTTTGGCAAAAATTATAAAACCGAAATTTTGCTTTTGCAGATGAAAAAGATTCTCGGCAATGAACAACTTGCAGATTATCTTGATAAAACTTCTTCTGTTTTTACTGTTTGTCTTCATCAATTTTTTGACGAAAACAAAATTTCCTATTTAAAAGAAAATATTAAAACTGACAGAATAAAACTTGTTCACGCAAAAAATGTTGATGTCCTTGATGAATTGGCTCGTAATGATGTGCTTATTACAGATTATTCTTCTGTTGGTTTTGATTTCACAACTCTTAATAAGCCTGTTATTCTTTATCAGCCTGACTTAGAAACATATCTTAAAGGCAGAGGCTTGTATTGTACAATCGAGGAATTGCAGGAAGTATCTGTTTCAAAATCAAGGCAGTTAATAGATGCGATTGTAAACGAAAAATATACAATCAATCCTTTCTTCCGCAAGAGATTGCCACAGGAAATTGATTATGACGATATTCTCAATGGTCAGCATATTGACCGCATGTATAACGAATTTTCAGAAATACAGAGAAACAAAATCACATTTTTAGGCTACAATTTCTATGGCATCGGTGGTACTGTTTTTGCTACTCGTTCTCTTGCAGAAGCACTACTTGAAAAGAATTATCTTGTTCAGTTAATCTCGTTAAAAGGCTTTAAAAAATTCAACAAAATGCCTTATGGATTACAGCTGACACCATTGTATGTGGATGGCAGAAGAACAAAAACGGAAATAGTAAAACGACTAATTCCTAAGGTTGATTGTTTCTATGGTAACCTTAATTACGATTGCTCAAAAGCCAATTTATGGCCATATGCAAATGTAGCGTTGAAGCACACACTTAAAAACTTAAAATCAAAAACACTTGTTTCAACGCGAGAGTCACTCCATCTTTATATGACTGACGATTTGTCAGAGCACATTGAAAATAAACTCTATTTCTTCCATTGTGCATCAAGTGTTGTATGCGACCTTTACCCTGAGGCATTCAGGAGAATATCAAAAGAAAAACTCCCAAAAGTTATCTTTGTAACGGACGAAAGCAAAAGGGCATACAAAAAAGATTTGGACTATGACAACTATGACCAGAGTCTTGTTCTTGGAAATACTCTTGAAATAAGCAGAAGTGTTCAACGAGACGACATAACAGTATCAAAGGATGAATCTTCAATCGGCTTTGACGGTATGTACCTTGTAAGAATAAGTCCTGACCGCAAATCAGACCTTGACAACTTATTGGGATTTGCCAATTATCTTAAAGAACAGAACGAAAAAAGCATCCGAATCAATGTATATGGTAACGGTGGATATCTCAACGAATTCCTTGAACTCATATATGAAAATGAGTTAGAGGATTATATCAGATACTGTGGTGAAACAAGTAATCCAAAAGCAGAAATGGCTAAGTATGATGCTGTTGTCGACTTCACGCTCAATCATTCATTCGGTATGCCATATATTGAGGCAATATTAAATGGTAAAATGTTGTATTGTGCTGACAATATTGCTTCTCGTGAAGTTCTTCAAGATATTGATGGTTGTATTTATTCCTCCTATGAGGATTTGTTAAATAAAATCCGTAATTTCTCTGAAGTTACTGAAGAACAACTTAAATCCAACTATGATAAAATTTGCAAGACATATTCAAGGGATGTTCTTGCAGACAAGTTTATTGAATTCATGGACAGATAAGGTGATTTAAATGATTTTTGACACATTAGAAAACATTAAAAATTATGAGGGATTAGGCAGAGTTTATACTGCTCTTGAATTCCTTGCTAATACCGATTTTTCAAAGGTAGAATTAGGAAGATATGAACTTCAGGGTGATGACATCTTCTATATGGTACAGCGTTATGAAACTGACCCTGACAAGACAATTTCTGAAGCACACAAGAAATACATTGACATTCAGTTTATGGTTGACGGTGAAGAAATTATCGGTGTTGCACCTATCTCTTGCGAGAAAACTGAAACAGAAGCAAAACCAGAAAATGACGTATGGTTTTACCAATGCAAAACAGAGCCATTGACACTTTTCAAAAACAGTTTTATGGTGCTTTATCCAAATGATTTGCATTGTCCAGGTGTGGCTGTTGATGGCGCAAAATCTTGTCATAAGGTTGTAGTGAAGGTGAAAGTATGATAAACAACATCTATTCAAAAAAAATAACAGAGCTTCGCCAGAAGGCTGATATGTCAAAAAGTGGCCTTGCTGACCGTGTTAATACTGACGAAAATACAGTTTCTCAATGGGAAAATGGTGAAAGTGTTCCATCTGCAGAAAGCTTTTATAAAATGGCTAAGCTTTTCTCGGTTTCTATGGACGTTTTCTTTGAAGCAGAACAGCCAATGAAAGAGAAAGACCTTGTTAATGGTATGGAATCTCTTAATCAACTTTACAGAATCGGCAGAGGTCCATCAAGCTCACACACTATGGGACCTGAAAAGGCTTGTGTGATTTTTAAGGAAAACAATCCTGATGCAGACAGTTTCAAGGCTATTCTTTATGGTTCACTTGCAAAAACAGGTAAAGGGCACTGTACCGATTCAGTAATTGAAAACACATTATCCCCTATCCCTTGCGAAGTACAGTTTGACTATCTTAAAACAGATATTGAACACCCTAATACAATGGATTTGTTTGCATATAAAAATGGTGAACAGATTGACTTCATCCGTGTTTTCAGCGTTGGTGGTGGCAGAATCGAATTTGAAGGAAGTTCATCAGCAAAAGAACCTATCGTATATAATTTAAGCACTTTTAAAGACATCAAGGACTATTGCAAAGAGAAAAAATATCGTCTTTGGCAATATGTTGACGAGGTTGAGGGTGACTACATCTGGGAGCACCTTGCCGAAGTTTGGACAACAATGAAAAACGCCATTGAAACAGGCATTGAGGATGAAGGAATTCTTCCTGGTGGGCTTGATGTTCAGAAAAAGGCAAAATACTTATATAACATGGAGCATATCGGCGAAAGTGCCGAAACACGAGAAAACAGAGAAGTTTGTTCTTATGCGTTCGCAGTAAGTGAACAGAATGCATCAGGTGGCAGAATCGTAACTGCTCCTACCTGTGGTGCATCAGGCGTTTTGCCATCCGTTCTTTACTATATGCAATTAAAACACGGTTTTACTGACCGTCAGATTTTACAGGCACTTGCAACTGGTGGACTTATCGGTAATCTTATCAAGACAAACGCATCAATTTCAGGTGCTGAATGTGGTTGTCAGGCAGAAATCGGTACTGCTTGTGCTATGGCATCGGCTGCTCTTGGTGAACTTTTCGGCCTTAAAAGAGGTAAAATCGAATATGGTGCCGAAATTGCAATTGAACATCATTTAGGTCTTACTTGCGACCCAATTTGTGGTCTTGTTCAGATTCCATGTATTGAACGAAACGCAGTTGCTGCTATGCGAGCAATCAACGCAGTCAACCTTGCAAGTTTCTTAAGCGATACAAGAAAAATTTCTCTTGATAGCGTTATCACAACAATGAAGAAGACAGGAATGGACATCCACGCAGCATATCGAGAGACAAGCGAAGGTGGACTTGCTACTCTCGAAATATAGGAGAATAATATGGCGTATTTATTTGTACATTTTAAAGAAAAAATAACACCTGACGGCGAACAGGTTTACTTCAGCATAAGCCGTGACGGACTCAACTGGGAAAAGGTCAATGACGGTAATCCAATACTTACAGCAAGCCTTGGTGAAAAGGGCTGTCGTGACATTGAAATCGTAAGACTTCGTGACAACAGTTTTGTAATTCTTACAACTGACTTATGTGTTGCGAATCGTTATGATGAAAATCTTCAGCTTGACTGGTCAAACATCAACAGAACTGGCAGTAAGTCATTAAGAATGTGGAAGACAAATGACCTTGTAAATTTCAGCGAAGAAAAACTCGTATATTTCGGTCGTGATGATTTTGGTTGTATGTGGGCTCCTGAAGTTTTTTATGACGAATTGGCTGACGAATATCTTGTTCATTGGGGCTCAACAGTTGCAGAAGATGATTATAAACATATGTCAATTTATTGCTCTGTGACAAAGGATTTTGAAACATTTTCCGAGCCTAAACTCTTCTTTACAAAGGATAATGAAATCCTTGATACTCACATCCGTAAAATTGACGGAGTTTATCATATGTTCTATAAGAATGCACATAATCCATCAATGAATATGCATGCGACATCTGATAATCTTTATGGTCCATATGAACACGACAAAAAGTTCGAAGAATATATGGAAAAAGAAGTTGAAAAAGCATGGGCATATGAAGCAGGAACAAGTTTCACACTTCCTGACGGAAGATGGTGTATCCTTTTCGACTTCTTCGGTTGCGAAAAAGAGAAGATGGGATATGTACCATTTATTTCATCAAAACCTGGGGATATGAATGTTACCCGTTGTCCTGATTTGTTCAAATTCCCTTACGGATTCAAGCACGGTGGTGTAATTGAAATCACCGACGAAGAATACGAAAGACTTAAAAACATATAAAAAATAACCGTAGGAAAATCTCCTACGGTTTTATTTTATTCTGTTAACAACACAGGTTCATCGATTGATTCCACAATCATTGATTTCATCATTTCTTCTTTATGCTTTTCTGTTCGTTCATCAAGCCATGTAATAATATCCGAATGAACCTCATCACGATTGATTTCGTTGAAAATCTCGTGGCGAGCATCTTCATAGATTTTCATAGTTACATTCTTATGCCCTGTCTTTTTGAGCATTTTATAAACCTCTTTAACGCCCTTCCCATAGTCACCCACAGGGTCCATTGAACCAGAAAGAAGGAAAATCGGCATACTCAACGGAACAGTATTGTACCAACGGCGTGATGACACCTGCTTAAGAGTCATAAACAAGGCTTTCATACCACTTACTGTGTATTTATATCCACACAACTCGTCTTTAATGAACTTATCCACCTCTGCCTCATCACGTGATACCCAGTCACATTCTGTACGTTTTTTAGTCTTTCTGTTATATGCACCAAAAGCCATTGTGTCAAGAATATCTGAGCGGTACTGTGGTCCGTTTTGTTTAATCAATGTATTTGCAAGGTGGAGTCCGATTCCAAGCATTGGGTTTTCACCACTTGTACCTGTATAAACAACACCATCAAGAAGATATCCGTATTTTGCTGTATATTTTCTTGCAATAAGGCTACCCATTCCATGACCAATCATAAAGAATGGCAAATCAAGGTATTCGCTCTTTGCCATATCGGATATGATTTTTAAATCTTCAATAAATGTTTCCTCACCATTCTCACCGAAATATCCCAACATTTCTCTGTCAGTAATCGATGAGCCATGTCCCACATGGTCACTGACAAAAACTGCATATCCTGCCTTGCAAAGTTCAAGGGCAAAACGAGAATAACGATTTGAATATTCAGCCATACCGTGAGAAATTTGCACAACACCTTTTATTGAGCCATAATCAATAGGGGCTGCACTCTGCGCAAATATTTCACATAATCCTGATGCCGAAAGAAATGAATATTCTTTAGTCAAAAATTCCAAAAAAATCACCTTTCACATATGAACTGGTTATATTGTACCATAAAAAAATATAAATTTCTACATTTAGTTATAAAGTTCATATTTGTACAACAAATTGGAGTTTGTAGGGATGTTTTATCGTACCCTATTCTAAAAAATTTTCAATTGATTTTATGTATTTATTGACATACATTCTGTTTAGGATTAAAATTTACTTATACTTTAGAAACGAGGTTTTTGGTATGAAAATTTCTAATCGAATTATTGCATTGATTCTTGCAACAGTAATGGCTTTCAGTGGTTGCATTGTGGCTTATGCATCAGAAGATGTTGACTACAAAATAAACAACCCATACTCAACGGTTGATTTTGACAGTTGGGGACAGTACAAAGCCGACTTACACTGTCACACAACTGCATCTGATGGTGATGACGATATGGACGATATGATAGAAGAACATTATGCACAGGGTTACGATGCTCTTGCTATTACTGACCATGGTATTGTCAGTCAGAACTGGACATCAGTTTATAGCAGAAATTACTATAACATTCTTTCTCTCGTTTCCAACAAAAAGCCTCTTACTGTTACTCCATTAACAGAAGAAAGATACAAAGAAATCACAACAGGTGTTGGCAGAGATGGCAGACCTATGATTGAAATCCCTATGGGAATTGAACAGAATCCAACATCTTTCAACAATGCTCATGTCAACAGTTGGTATACTGAATATGGTGACGGCATTGTGGGTGGCACAAGCAACTATGAAGAAGTAATAAAAAATGTTGATGCAACAGGTGGACTCAGTGTAATCAATCACCCTGGTGAATATACAAGTGCAAAAGAGGAAGATTGTACTGCTGATGCATACGATGAAAGCGATATCTGGTACAGTTATGTTATCAACAAATTTGCAAATATTCTTACAACCTATGATTCATGTATCGGTATCGACATTAACTCAAAAGAAGACGGAAGAACAAAATATGACAGAAAACTCTGGGATATTCTTCTTGGTAAAGTTGTTCCAACAGGCAGAAATGTTTTTGCCATTGCCACAACAGATGCTCATCAGCTTGACAAAGTAGGCTGTGCGTGGACAAGTCTTTGTATGCCTGAAAACAATGCAGGAAATATCCGTACATGTCTTGAAAATGGTGCTTTCTTTGCAGTAAGCAGATATATCAAAAATCCAGAAGAGCTTGCACAATTCTCACTTGAAACAGGTATAGACTGGGGTACAAGCTTTGAACAAGAAATCCGTGACGATTCAATCCCTGCACCAAAAGTAACTGACATTGTTGTTGACGATACAAACGATACAATTTCACTTTCAGTTGAAAATGCACTTACTGTACATTGGATTGCTGACGGCAAGGTTATTCACGTAGGCAACACCATTGACCTTGATGAACACTCTGACGAAATCGGCTCATATGTAAGAGCAGAGGCATTTGGTCACGGTGGTATTCTTTATACTCAGGCATTCACTCTTGAATATGACAATGCCCCAGAATCAGAAAGCAAAGTTTTCTTTGATTTTGGCAACATTCTTACAGTTATTAAACATTGTCTTATCGACATCTGCACAGCGCTTCCAATCGGCAAGGTGGTTTACGATTACCTTACAGCACCTATAACAAAATAATTAAAAAACTCCGAGTAGTTACCTACCCGGAGATTTTTTTACTTAATGTGTCTCATATTATCAACATCATACCATTTTACTTCAAACCCTGCACCGTGCGAACAGAAAACAGATGACGATGGATTTTCCAAATCTCTTTCCTTGTCATAACTAATTTGTGTTATTACTTCTTCTGCATTATGACACGGTCTGTAACCATTTTCTCGCATTGAAATAACACCTTTACCTGATGTGTATGACACAACTTCTTCAGGGTAATCCATAAACTCAGAAACAGGTCCTGTCCCCTTTATAATTGCTTCTGTTTCGGTCATTTCGGGTGACTGAAATTCACCATACATCCTTTGAATATCCGACATTGCTCTGCCTAAAGATGTTATAGGAACTCGCAAGGTAATCGCATAATATGGTTCAAGAAGAACATTTTCTGCTTTTTCAAGACCTTGTCTTATGGCACGATATGTGGCTTCTCTGAAATCGCCACCCTCTGTATGCTTAAGATGTGAACGACCTGCAGTAAGAACAATTTTCACATCCGTAAGTGGTGAGCCTGTCAAAATTCCAATATGCTCTTTTTCTGCAATATGAGTAAGAATCAAATGCTGAAAATTAGAATCAAGAACTTCAAGACTACACTCATTTTCTATTATTATGCCACTATCTCTGTCTGCTGGTTCAATGCGCAACTGAGTTTCTGCGTAATGTCGCAAAGGTTCATAATGACCATAACCCATAACAGGAGACGCAATTGTTTCTTTATAAAGAATTCTGCAAGGGCCAAAATCAATATCCATTCCAAATCTATCTTTTACAAGTGAACGAAGAATTTCAAGTTGTATTCTGCCCATTACACGAATCTGAATTTGTTCTGTGTCTGAATATTTAAAAATCTTTACAGACAATTCAGGTAACTCTTCATCAATAACTCTTAGATTTCTGTACGCTGTATGAATATCTGTTCCATCACAGATTATAACCTGCGCTGAAAGTAACGGATTCAACTTCATAGAAGAGTTCATATTGACACCATTCCTGGTTATGGTTTCTCCTGCTGAAACTGAAACTAATCCTGATACTGCACAGACACTACCTGCCGACACCTCTTGCACAGCCTGATGCTTTTCACCTGAATAAATACGGATTGTGTCAATTTTTTCATCACCGACAAGCATTTTCACAGAAATTTTACCACCTGTGATTTTCATAAAGCTTAATCGGTTTCCTTGATTATCATGAAGAATTTTATAAATTCTTGCACCGAATTCATCAGGATATTCCTTGTAGCAGGTATATTTTTCTATACCTTCAAGAAGTTCAGCAACACCTGTATCCTGTAATGCCGAACCAAAATAGCAAGGAAAAATATCTCTGTTTGCTACTGCTTTTATGACTTCATTAGCAACGAATTCTTCATCTGCATTCCCCTCAAGAAAAGCTTCAAGCATTTCTTCACTTATCATTGATAACTCTTCGTCCAGTTCTTCTTTTTGTTGAGTAAAATCAATACATCCGTTACCAAATCTTGATTTTATTTCATTAAACAGATTTTCTTTATTAAAACCGTCACGGTCTGTTTTATTTACAAAGATAAAAACAGGGATATTATATTCACAAAGCAGTTGCCATATTGTTTCCGTATGACTTTGAATCCCCACCGCACCATCTATAACAAGCACAGCGTAATCGAGAACACCGAGTGTACGCTCCATTTCTGCCGAAAAGTCAAGATGTCCAGGTGTATCGATTAGTGTAAAATGTTTTTCACCTAATACAAAAGGGTTTTGTTTTGAGAAAATTGTAATTCCACGATTGCGTTCAAGTTCGTGAGAATCGAAATGAGAATCTTTTTTGTCAACACGACCTAGCCGACGAATCACACCAGTTCTGAAAAGAACGGCTTCCGTCAGCGTAGTTTTTCCTGCATCAACATGAGCAAGTATTCCGATTACACTTTCTTTTGAACGCATTTCAATACCTCAGATATTTTTCTCTATTATACCAAAACACAAACATTATCGCAATATAAAAAGGACCTGCATTTCTGCAAGTCCTTTTATTTTAGCTATTGATTAAAGTAAATCTATAATTGGTTTAATAAAAATTTCGCTGAATGCTTTATCACCAAAAATAGCGTAGAGAATATCACTTACTGTTTTTGTGATAACATAAAGTACACGGTTGAGACCTTCTGATGCAAGCGCACCTTCACCACTCTGAATCTTGTTGAATACTTCATAGAAACGGTCATTTGCAGCCTTGAATTCTTCAACATCAACAACCTTATTCTTGAGCATTTCGTCAACCTGAGCGATAGCGCCTTCAAGTTCTTCTGCTACTTCAGGCTTAAGAGTGCTTGTGTCGAAATCTCTCATTGAATCAACGTCTTCTCTCAATTTCTTTGTTTCTCTGCTGTAGTTGAACTGAGGGAAAATGTCAGGATATGAATGAACGCTTGTGAAACTTTCATCTGTAAGAAGTGTAATGATAAGAGTCATAAGAACGTCATTTGAAGCTGTTGTAGCATGGTTCTGTCCACTGAAATAGAATGTATGTTCAGGAAGAAGACCTGTGCAAACATCCATAATGCCTTCTGGGTCAGTATGGTCATGATTCTTAGGGTCAGTACAATTATTACGAGATGCAACATAATCAGCAGGAAGTTTTGTGTTTACATTAACACTGTATGCACCCATTGATGTTGAATCAACATGGATGATACCGTCACAGTTCTGTTTGTCATGTGATACTGCGAGCTGATAAAGTTCAACGTTTGTATCAACGATATCAAACACCTTAACACCATCTTCGATTGCCTGAAGAATATACTTTTCAGAATCAAGCTGTGCCTGATAATACCAATCAGCCTGTGTGCGAATAGCTCTCATTTCTTCACCAACAAGGTATTTATCTCTACAAGCTGGATAATCTTCTGATGGGATAAGACCCCAAAGAAGTGTTGAATATCTCAAATAACCATCAACCATTGCACTTGCAATTTCATCAAGGAGATTGTCGATATCAGCCTTTGGCATAAGTCTCATAAGAATATTGATTATGTAACCAAGATAGTTTTCATAACCGATAACTGATGGCATAGCTGTTGTGTAAAGAACAGCTGAATTTTTGTTGAAACCGTATCTGTAACAGTCACCGAGAAGTGCTGCACCGTCAAGAGCAGGAACTGTAAATACGATTCTGTTGATATCTCTTGAAAGTGAGATACCCTGTTCGTCATAATATTTCATAAGACCATTTGTGATTGAACCACCCTGGCTTACAGGAACAAGGTTAACCTTTTTAGCACCTGTGTCCTTTTTAACGAACTGAATGTAATCATAAAGGTCTTTTGCTGTCTTAATCATGTTACCTGTTGAAACATAATTGAAAACATAAAGAAGGTCCATACCTGCAATATCGAAAAATTCTTCAACTGGGAAGTTTCTAAGAACATGTTCTTTCTGTGAATCTGTAAGAGTTGCAAAGCTTCCGTTGTAAACCTGAGGACGAACATCATCGATAAAATTACCGTTAGCGTCTGAACGCTGTTTGCCCATAAGAATACCTGCAAGAATCTTTGAAACTTCTTTAGCTGCTAATGCATCCTTATCTTTCTGTGTAATAAACATTGTTGTGATAGGAAGAAGCGCCTTAGTCACGATTTGTTCAATCTCTTTTTCTGTGATTGACACATAGAATGGTGCAGCAAGAGGTGTGCCGTTAGCATCACAAGCAATCTCACCATTTTCATAAGCATAAGTTTCACTCTGGAAAAGTCCTGGAATGATAATTGTAGGAACGTATTCCTTTTTTGCTGAATAACCAAGAACAGACATACATGACAATGTAATAACAACTGCCATTATAACTGCCAAGGCTTTTTTCATCTTTGTCATAAAGATACCCCTTTTCAAAAATTATACAAGTAAATTATATCAGTTATCCAACACTTTGTAAATAAATTCCAACTATCAAAACCATACAAAAAGGACCTGTGCATTTTAAACACTTTGCACAAGTCCCTGTTTTTAATAAATATTATTTCTTATCAAGGAAATTAGAAAGTTCTTCCATGAAAGCATTAACATCCTTGAACTGCTTATAAACAGAAGCAAAACGAACGTAAGCAACCTCGTCGATTTCCTTAAGTTTATCCATTACAAGCTCACCGATATGAACACTTGTAACTTCACGGTCAAGTGAATTCTGTAAAGTTGTTTCAATTTCGCTGACTGCTCTTTCAATAGTTTCGATTGAAACAGGACGCTTTTCACAAGCTGTAAGCATACCCTTAATCAACTTACTACGGTCAAACACTTCACGATTCTTGTCTTTCTTAACAACAACAATCGGTACATTTTCAATAATTTCATAAGTAGTAAATCTTTTTGTACACTTGATACACTCACGTCTACGACGGATTTTTTCACCCTCATCAGTAGGACGTGAATCAATTACCTTACTTTCTTCAAAACCGCAAAAAGGACATTTCATAAAGAACACTCCCAAAATTTTCTATAT
>JAZOWH010000198.1:0-2646 GCA_045659165.1 Candidatus Fimenecus sp.
GAACACGAATGGTTTAAGGAAGCTTGTAAGAGTGTTGACAATCCATACCACGATTATTACATCTGGAGAAAAGGTAAGGGTAAAAACGGTAAAAAACCACCTAACAACTGGATGTCAACATTTGAAGGAGGTGCTTGGGAATACGTTCCATCAGTTGACGAGTATTATCTTCATGTTTTCACAAAGGGTCAGCCTGACCTTAATATGGATAACCCAAAAGTTCGTCAGGAAGTTAAGGATATTATGAAATTCTGGCTTGATATGGGTGTTGACGGATTCCGTGAAGACGTTATTACATACATTTCAAAGCGTGAAGGCCTTCCAAACGCTATTCCAATTCCTGTTGCTGCAGGTATGGAGCATTACAACTGTGGTCCTCGTCTTTATGAATATCTTAAAGAATTCCATGATGATGTTCTTTCAAAATACGACTGTTTTACAGTTGGTGAAGGTCCACTTATCACACCTGAAAAAGTTCTTCGTTTTGTTAAGGAAGACGAAACTCAGGTTCTTAAAACAATGTTCAGCTTTGACCATCTTGAAGCAGACTGCTTTATGACAGACTGGATTAAGACTCCATTCAATCTTAAAAAGATGAAGAAATGCTATCAGAAGTGGTATGATGCTATGAATGGCAAAGGTTGGCATACTCTTTATCTTGAAAACCACGACCATCCACGAATTGTTGACCGTTACGGTAGCCTTAAATACAGAGTTGAAAGTGCAAAGATGCTTGCAACAATGTGCTACTTACAGAAGGGTACTCATTTCATTTATCAGGGTCAGGAAATCGGTATGACAAATATCGAGCTTCATTCTATTGATGAGTTCAAGGATATGATTACATTTAATAACCAGATTATGTTTAATAAGCTTGGTATTAAAGGTGACAAATTCATCAAGATGGCAAACAAGGGTTCTCGTGAAAACTCAAGAACTCCTGTTCAATGGGATGATAGCGCATATGCTGGTTTCTCAACAGTTGAGCCTTGGTTTAATCTTAACCCTAACTACACAGAAATCAACGTGGCACAGTCTGAGGCTGACGAAAACTCAATTCTCAACTACTATCGTAAACTTCTTAAATTCCGTAAGGAACATGAAGTTGCAATTTATGGTGACTTTAAGCAGTATTACGAAAATAGTGATAAGCTCTTTGTTTATGAAAGAACACTTGATGGTGAAAAAGTTCTCGTTGTTTGCTCATTCTCTGATAAGTGCGTGAACTTTGAAGCACCTGCAGGTTATGACCTTTCAAAGGGTGAACTTGTACTTTCAAACTATAATCTTAATCCTATAACTCATAACTCTTTCGTAACAAGACCTTACGAAGCTCGAGTATACTATTTCAAATAAGAGGTAAATAATATGACTAAAAAGAACGGACAACTTACAAAGCGTGTCTGGGCAGGAATCCTTCTCTTTATGTTTATGGGTTCACTTGCGTGGAACGTTGAAAATATGTATTTTAATACATTTTTGAGTGACTGTGTTTATAACGAAGGTGCATTTGGTGCAAGCATTACACTTACAGATGCTATCAACATTATGGTTACACTTTCAGCGATTACAGCTGTTGTAACTACATTTATTATGGGTACACTCAGTGAAAAACTCAGAAATCGTAAAACCTTTATCTCAGTCGGCTATATTGCATGGGGTATTGTAACAGCACTTTTCGGATTTATTACAAAAGAGAATGTAGCAAATCTTTTTGGTATCACTGACCCTGGTCAGGTTATTACTGTTACTGCTTGGCTTGTTATAATTATGGATATGATTATGACATTTATGGGTTCAACAAGTAATGACTCTGCATTTAACGCTTGGGTAACTGACGTTACAACTCCAGAATCTCGTCCAAAAGTAGAAACAGCATTTACATTTATGGGCTTCATCGCTATGGGTGTAATTATGGTTGTTGGTTCAATGGCACAGAGTGGTACAATTCCATACAGCGTATTCTTTGTTGGTATGGGTGCTGTTGTTGCAATCGTTGGTATTGCAGGTGTATTCCTTATTGATAATCCAAAGAAATTTGAAAATGCAGAAAAGAAAACAGATTCAAATTATTGGGCAGACCTTTTCTATGGATTCAGACCAAGCGTTGTTAAGGAAAATAGTGGACTTTATTTAGTTCTTTCAGCACTTTGTATTTTCAATATTGCATTCCAGGTGTTCTTCCCATATCTCTTCGTTTATCTTGGTGACGTTGTTTTACCAGCAAACGCAGATGTAAATCTTCTTTCAGCGGGAATTATCATTCCTGCAGTTATTGCAGTAGCTTCAATTGTAGCAGGCATTGTAATTCTTATGAAGGTTGCAGAAAAGAGCAAGCCTGTTGCTTTCCTTACAAGCTCAGCACTTTTGGTTGCAGGTCTTTTCATTCTTTCATTGTCAACTAACATTCTTACAATCATTGTTGGTATAGCTCCTGTGCTTATTGGTTACCTTGTTCTTACAATTCAGCTTGGTGCATCAACACGAGACTACACTCCACAGGACAATGTAGGTCTTTTCCAGGGTATTAGAATGGTATTCTCTGTTCTTATTCCAATGGTAGTTGGACCTACTCTTGGTAACATTGCAACTAAAAATACAGCAGGTGCTGACGATGTGCTTCCAACAAAGGCAATATTCCTTTAT
>JAZOWH010000199.1:0-3474 GCA_045659165.1 Candidatus Fimenecus sp.
CGATCCGACTTGTCAGCAGCAACAACAAGGATAGCAACGTCAGTAGCCTGAGCACCACGAGCACGCATTGATGTAAATGCAGCGTGACCAGGAGTGTCAAGGAATGTGATGTACTGACCGTTAAGGTTTACTCTGTAAGCACCGATATGCTGTGTAATACCACCTGCTTCAGATGCAGTAACATTTGTATTCTTAATAGCGTCAAGAAGTGATGTCTTACCGTGGTCAACGTGTCCCATAACAACTACAACAGGGTCACGAGTTACAAGGTTTTCTGCATCGTCTTCTGAGTCGTCAATGATTCTTTCTTCGATTGTAACAACAACTTCACGGTTAACCTTAGCACCAAGTTCAGTTGCCACGATTTCAGCTGTATCATAGTCGATAACTTCGTTAACAGAAGCCATCATACCAAGTGTGAAGAGCTTTTTGATAACTTCAGCAGCAGTCATCTTAAGACGAGATGCAAGTTCACCAACTGTGATTTCGTCACCAACTGTGATTACAGGTGGTTTCTTTGCTCTTTCTGCTGCAATTCTCTTGAGTCTTTCTGCTTCAGTTTCCTTTTTACCGCTTCTCATACCCTGTTTACGGTACTGCTGACTCTTCTGTTTAAGCTTCTGCTTTTTAACCATATTGTCGCTCTGGTGTGCGTTAGCAGGAGCAATGTTTTCATATTTTTCGTTGTATTTTTCAGCGTCAAAAGAGTTTGCTCTTGTGTCAATGTGACGCATTTCACCCTTTGTACGAGCCTGTAAAGGTTTGTTCTGGTCTTTTTCCTTTTTCTTAGGCTGTGCATTCTGGTTTGCTGGAGCAGGTTTCTGTGCTTCAGCAGGTTTCTGCTCTTTTTTGTCCTTTGCAGGAGCCTTGTCTTTCTTCTGTCCTGCTTTTGGTTCAGCCTTTGCATTATCCTGTGGAGCAGCGCTGAAATATTCGTCAAAGCTCTTTACTGAATTTTCCTTTGTGATTACATCAAAGATAAAATCAAGTTCTTTTTCTTCAAGAGCTGTCTGTGATTTCTTTTCACTTTCAAAATACTGTGAAACTTTTTCTATTACAAATTTGCTTGGGATATTAAAGTCCTTGGCAACTTCGTGCACTTTGTACTTTTTAATCATTTTCATAACCTCCCGTTTATCCTAAAATACTATAAAGCTTTTCTGCAAAGCCGTTATCATCAATTGAAATAACACCTGCGCGTGCATTGATGCAAAGTGAAAGCTCTTTCATATCAAATGAAACATCTATATATTTAATATTTCTGTTATCATAAGAACATTCATCCTGCATTTCTCTTTTCAATCTGTCAGAGGTATCGCAACAGGTGATAACCAATTTTGCTTTTCTCTTTTTGATTGAAGTGATTACAGCATCGTGTCCTAACGACATTTTTCCTGCTCGACGGCAAAGGCCTAACATTCCTCTTAAATTATCCGATATCATTTTTCTTAATCTGTTCCTCCATGCTGTCGTAGACATCGTCAGGAATCGTCATTTCAAAAGTTCTGTCGATTCTGCGTGATTTTCTGGCTTTCTGGAGACAACTTAAATCGTTACAAATATATGCGCCTCTGCCTGATGCTTTGCCTTTAAGGTCAAGACTTATTTCACCCTCAGGACTTCTGACAACTCTGATGAGCTCGTTTTTAGGTTTTTGTTCATTACAACCGTTGCATCTTCGCATTGGAATTTTCTTCTGCTTCACGATTTCATCTCCTTTTATCTTAATAGTGATTAGCCCTCGTAGAAACCACTTTCAGGTTTGATATCGATTTTCCAACCTGTAAGTTTTGCGGCAAGCTTTGCATTCAAGCCCTTGTTACCGATTGCGAGAGATAACTGATGGTCAGGAACTGTAACCTGACAAGCTTTTGCTTCTGCGTCAACGATTTCAACACCGAGAACATTTGCAGGAGCAAGTGCAGCAGCAATAAACTGTGCAGGGTCTTCGCTGTACTTAACAATGTCAATCTTTTCTCCACCAAGAACTTCAACAATGTTGTTAACACGAGCACCACGCTGACCAATACATGAACCGATTGGGTCAACATTTTCGTCTGCGCTGCTAACAGCCATCTTTGTTCTGATACCTGCTTCACGAGAAACAGAGTGGATTGTAACAATGCCTTCTGAAATTTCAGGAACTTCCTGTTCGAAAAGTCTCTTAACAAGACCTGAATGAGTTCTTGAAATCATGATGCTTGGTCCACGAGTTGTTTCCTTAACATCACTGATGTAAACCTTGATAAGCTGACCTTCTGTGAAGTTTTCACCAGGAACCTGTTCACCCTTTGGAAGAACAGCTGTGCCCTTACCGATTTCAAGTGTAACATTACCTGTAACAGGGTCGATTCTGCTAACCTTAGCTGTAACAAGGTCTTTTGTCTTTGACTGGAAATCTTTGATTACCTGACCACGTTCAGCATCCTTGATACCCTGACGGATAACATGCTTTGCTGTCTGAGCAGCAATTCTACCGAACTTCATTGTGTCAAGGTCGATTTCAAGAGTTTCACCAGCTTTTGCATCTGCACGATACTCAATAGCATCTTCAACAAGGATATCTGTATCCCAATCTTCAAGTTCATCAACAATGTTGAGGTGAACATAAACTCTCATTGTACGAGCTTCAGGGTCAATGTCACAAGAAACAACGTCTTTGTTGTTGTAGTCTTTTCTAACAGCCTTAACAATAGCCTCGCTGATTTTTTCGTAAAGATAATCAGCCTGAATACCTGTTTCTTTTTCCATTAACGCAACAGCTTCAAAAAAATTCTTATTCATTTTCTATAAAACCTCCTAATTTCATCCCGATTAGTCTTCGATATTTCCGATTCCGTTAAAATCGTCAGCCTTAATCCATGATGCTTCTTTCTTTAATATGTTCATTTCAGTTTCTTCATCAATAGCAATTGTGATGCTTTCGTTGTCATAGTCAATAAGAATACCCTTGTATTCTCGTTTGCCCTCAAAAGCCTTGATGAGTCTAACCTGAATTTTTTCACCTAAATAACAGTCAAAGTGAAAATCTCTGCAAAGTTCACGTTCAATACCAGGTGACTGTACCTGAAGATTATAAGCCTGCTCAATAGGGTCAGCTTCATCCAAAGGTCCGTCAATAGCGTGATGCATATTAACACAGTCGTCGATAGAAACGCCTTCTTCTTTGTCGATAGTGATGCGAAGATACCATCTTGCACCTTCTTTAACGAATTTAACGTCCCAGAGAATAAGACCTAATTCGTCAGCAATGGGCTGGGCAAGATCCCAAACCACTGAGGCAGTGTTCTTTTTCATAGAAACCTCCAAAAATATTAAATTGTCATTTGAAAAATGTCCATATAAGTTTGAGAGAGCGGGTCGCCCCACTCTCTCAAAAACTACGAATATTCTTACATAACAAATAATACCATATTATATATAAAAAATCAGGCGTTTTTTGGAAATTGGTTCTTTTTCCGCAATCCTGCATGT
>JAZOWH010000200.1:0-16493 GCA_045659165.1 Candidatus Fimenecus sp.
AGCTTTGCTTGAAAAGTGCAATGATGTTGCTATGGGTACAACAAAGGCAAACAGCGCTATTGTGCACGGTGGATTTGATGCACAGAATGGTACACTTAAAGCAAAACTCAATGTTCAGGGTACTCTCATGATGCCTGAAGTTTGTGAAAAATTGCATGTTCCATTCAAAAAGAACGGTTCAGTTGTTGTTGCATTTTCAGAAAAAGAAATGGAACATGTTAATGAACTTTATGAACGTGGTGTAAAAAATGGTGTTCCTGAACTTTCAGTAATCGACCGTGATGAACTCCGCAGAATTGAACCAAATATTAGTGATGAAGCAGTTGGTGCTTTGCTTTCAGAAAGTGCAGGTATTGTTTGTCCTTATGAACTTACAATCGCTGCTGTTGAAAATGCAGTATCTAATGGTGTTGAATTCATCAGAAACTGTGAAGTAAAAGCAATCACAGAAAATGCTGACGGCTATGTTCTTAATACTACAGCTGGTGATGTTACAGCAAAATATATCATCAATGCAGCTGGTAATTTCTCAGATGAACTTGCAAAGATGGTTGGTGACGATTCAATCGACCTTGTTCCAAGAAAAGGTGAATACTATGTTCTTGACAAGTCAGTTGGTAATCTTGCTGTTCATACAATTTTCCAGTGTCCTAATGAAATGGGTAAGGGTATTCTCGTAACTCCAACAGTTGACGGTAACCTTCTTATCGGACCAACAGCACTTAACATTGAAGATAAAGAAGATATAACAACAACTCCTGAAGGACTTAAGGAAATTGTTGAAAAAGCTCTTAAATCAGTTCCAATTGTTTCAACAAGAAATGCAATCACATCTTTTGCAGGTGTTCGTGCTCATCCTGTTAATGATGATTTCATTATCGGTTGGTGCGATAAGAGTGCAAACTTCTTGAATGTTGCTGGTGTTGAATCACCTGGACTTTCATCTGCTCCTGCTATTGCTCTTTATGTTCGTGAAATTCTCAATGAAAAACTTGAACTCAATGAAAAAGAAGCATATAGTGATACAAGAGAAGAACCTGTTCGTTTCCGTCACATGTCAGATGCGGAAAGAGCAGAACTTATAAAGAAGAACCCTGCTTACGGTAGAATCGTTTGCCGTTGCGAAACAATTACAGAGGGCGAAATTATTGATGCAATCAAGGCTCCTGCAGGTGCTCGTGATGTTGACGGCGTTAAGCGTAGAACAAGAGCAGGTATGGGACGTTGTCAGGGCGGTTTCTGCGGCAGTAAAGTTGTTGAAATCCTTGCTCGTGAGTTAGGTGTTCCAATGAGTGACATCACTAAATTTGGTGGGGACTCAAAGATTATTTATGAGAGAACAAAGTGAGGTGAATCGGTATGTTGAATTATGACCTTGTTGTAGTTGGTGGTGGTCCTGCTGGTATGGCAGCTGCCCTTAAGGCAAAGGAAAACGGTATTGATAATATTATCGTTTTAGAACGTGCAGAAACTCTTGGTGGTATCCTTGAACAGTGTATACATACCGGTTTCGGACTTCATTATTTCGGTGAAGAACTTTCAGGTCCTGAATATGCAGGAAGATTTATGAAAATGCTTGAAGGTACTGATATTGATGTTAAAGTTGATACAATGGTACTTGACATTGCTGATGATAATGTTGTAACAGCAGTTAATAAGAAAGACGGACTTCTCAAAATTCAGGCAAAAGCAGTTGTTCTTGCTATGGGTTGTCGTGAAAGACCTCGTGGTGCATTAAGCATTGCAGGTAGCCGTTGTTCAGGTATTATGACTGCAGGTACAGCACAGAAATATGTTAATATTGATGGCTATATGCCTGGTCACGAAGTAGTTATCTTGGGTTCAGGTGACATCGGTCTTATCATGGCTCGTCGTATGACTCTTGAGGGCGCAAAAGTTAAGATGGTTTGCGAACTTATGCCATATTCAGGCGGTCTTACAAGAAATATTGTTCAGTGTCTTGATGACTTCGGTATTCCACTTAAACTCAGTTGTACAGTTGTTGCAACTCATGGTAAAGACAGACTTGAGGGCGTTACAATTGCAAAGGTTGACGAAAGACTTCAGCCAATTCCAGGAACAGAAGAATATGTTTCTTGTGATACACTTATGTTGTCAGTTGGTCTTATTCCAGAAAATGAGCTTTCAAAGAATGCTGGTCTTCAGCTTGATAACATTACAAATGGACCAAGAGTTGACGAATATCGTGAAACAGAGCACAAAGGTGTGTTTGCTTGCGGTAATGTTCTTCAGGTTCATGACCTTGTTGACTATGTTACAGAAGAAAGCCAGATTGCTGGTCTTGGTGCTGCAAAGTTCATTAAGGGTGAAAAGGTAACAGGCGAATGTGTTTATACAAAGGGTATCAACGGAGTTCGTTACATTGTTCCACAGAGAATTAATCATGATACTGATGCTGATGTAAAACTTTACTTCCGTGTTGGTGCAGTTTACAATAATGCAAAAATCATCGTTGAATGTGATGGTAAAGAAATCCTTTCAAAGAAAAAGGTTAAGCTTTGTCCAGGTGAAATGGAATATGTTACTCTCAAACAGTCAGTTATTGCAGAACTTCCTGTTAACGCAGAGATTACAGTAAGAGTGGAGGCATAATAAAATGGAAAATAGAGAACTTGTTTGTGTTGCTTGTCCTTTAGGATGCCCTATTACTGTTACATTTGATGCTGATGGTAATGTTGCTACAGTAACAGGTAATACATGTAAGCGTGGCGATGCTTATGCTCGTACAGAGGTTACAAATCCAACAAGAATGATTACAACAACTGTTAGAGTTGAAGGTGGCAAATCTTATGTTGTGCCTGTTAAGTCAGCAAACCCAATTCCAAAGGGTATGATGATGGACTGTATGAAAGTTATTAACGAAGCATCTATTAAAGCTCCTGTAAGCATCGGTGATGTTGTTGTTGAAAACATTCTTGGTACAGGTGTGGACATTGTTGCGACAAATTATGCAGAATAAAAGAAGTTATGAGTTGGCGGCGGAAGTAATTCCGTCGCCGCGTCAGTTGGAGTGGCAAAAACTCGAAATGTACGCCTTTTGTCATTTCGGTACAAATACTTTTACAGGTCGTGAATGGGGTGACGGCACAGCTCCTGCATCCATTTTTAATCCAAAGAAACTTGATGCTCGTCAATGGGCAAGAGAGATTAAAAACGCAGGCCTTAAAGCCATTATACTTACTTGTAAGCATCACGATGGTTTCTGCTTATGGCCAAGTGATTATACAGATTACTGTATGAAAAACAGTCCATATCAAGATGGTAAAGGTGATGTTGTAAAAGAAGTGAGCGACGCTTGTCGTGAATATGGACTTAAATTCGGAGTTTATCTTTCTCCCTGGGATAGACACGAAGCCACTTATGGTACAGGTGAAGAATATAATAATTACTTTATAAATCAACTTACAGAGCTTGCTACAAAGTATGGTGACATATTTTGCTTCTGGTTTGATGGTGCTTGTGGTGAAGGTAAAAACGGCAAAAAACAGGTCTATGACTGGAATAGATATTTTGAACTTATCCGTGAATTACAGCCTGATGCCGTAATTAACATCTGTGGACCTGATGTCCGTTGGTGTGGTAATGAGGCGGGAAAATCAAGAGAATCCGAATGGAGCGTAGTTCCTTATTACATAAGCAATCAGGATTATGTGGCCGAACATTCACAACAAGAGGATAACCCCGAATTCGCAAAAAGAGTAGAGGCAACAACTCAGGATTTAGGAAGCCGAAAAGCCATTGAAGGTTGTAATCATTTCATTTGGTATCCTGCCGAAGTTGATGTTTCTATAAGACCGGGTTGGTTTTATCATAAGCGAGAAGATTTCAAAGTGAAATCTCTTAAAAAGCTTATGCAGATGTACTGGGGTAGCGTTGGCGGTAATTCATCACTACTTCTCAATATTCCACCCGATAAAAACGGACTTATATCAAAATATGATGTTCGTGTTTTACGCAAATTCGGTAACGAATTACGAAAAGAATTCCCCAAGAACCTTGCTGTGAATTGCCAAATCAATGCTACATCACAACTTGATGATGAACATAGTGCTGATAACATTTTAAATGAAAATGGTTATTGGCAGGTTGGAGCAGGGGACGATACCCCTGAAATCGAATTCACATTTGATTCACAGATTATGGCCGATAAAATTGTTTTTAAAGAAAACATCGCTACAGGACAACAGATTGAATCCTTCGATATTTATGCAGATAACGGAAAAGGATATAAGAAACTTTGTTCATCAACAATAATCGGTGCAAAGCGAATCTGCCGTTTCAAAAAACAAAAAATCAACCGAATTAAAATTGTAATCACATCATACCGTGTGAAAGCAACCCTTAACTCAGTTGAAATTTATTGTAAAGATTAATTTGTATAACACAAAACCCCAAACTCAATTTTGAGTTTGGGGTTTATTTTATTTAGTATGTGATTGAAAATTATTCAGCTTTTGCTTCTTCGCTGTCACCGTCAAGATTTTCTACTCTATCACGACGTCTTACTTCAAGTTCTTGGAGCATCTGTTCTTTGAACTTACCATCAACATTGAAGAACAAAAGAGTTACACCGTAAAGGAAACGTGCGATTGCAGGTAACAAACAGAATACAGCCCAGAAACCAAGAAGTGTCTTGTGGTTTGATTCAGGGACAATGTTACCGAATTCATCTTTACGAGCAACATAACCAACTGCAGAAATAACAACACCTGAAAGAAGGTTGGTGATCGAGTTAGCAGCCTTACCGAAATAGTTCTGAACAGTCTGAACAAGAGCTTCGTTTCTCATACCTGTTTTCCATTCGCTATAGTCATAAACGTCACCCTGAAGAACAGCACCTGCAACGTTTAAAAGCTGATTAGGAAGACCACAGATTGTAAGGCAAAGAGTAAGAACTGCAAGGTTGATTACAGCATTCTGACCTTCCCAGTCAACAAGGAAGCCTTTACCATTGTTGCCGAAAATACCGATAAGGAATGTGCCTGCATAAGCAAAACCTGCAAAGATACCGGATGCAACAGCAACTTTTTTAGCGCCAAACTTACGAATGAGTTTAGGTGCCAATGGAACCATAATATAGTTAGGAATACCTGTGAAAATACCTGCGATTGAACCGTGAGCAACGTTCTTTGAGTTGTGCATCCAGTAGAAACTCTCACTTGCAACACCAACTGACTTGAAGCCAGCAAAGAAACCTGAGAGAACAAGGATGAACATTGGTCTGTTCTTGAAAACATTCTTAAATGATTCAATAACACCAACTTCCTGCATCTGTTCACGAGATGCAAGCGGAACTCTTTCACGCATAGCAGAGAATCCGAAGAATGCAGTAAATGCAGCAATTACTGTAATTATAACTGCAAAACCTGTGTAGATGTCCTGCATACCGATTGGATTTGCCCAACCAGATGTTGCTTTTGGAAGAATACCAACACACATTGATGCGATAGATGGAAGGAATACACCGAAAAGGTCAGCAAACTTTGATGTGGCAATAAGATTGTCACGCTCATTATTGTTTGGTGTAATGTTATAAAGCATAATTGTCCATGCACCAAAGTATGACATACCAAGGTTATAAACAAAAATACCAACTATTGTCCAAATAATTTTCTGCCAGTCGTGAACAATGAATGATGGTGTTGTAAAGAGCATTACCATCGCAATTGCCCAGAAAGGAGTAGGGATTACGAGCCATGGGCGAAGACGACCCCAACGAGTTCTTGTACGGTCAATGATGAGACCAGAAATTGAGTCGTCAACAGCATCGTAAATTGATTCGATGAACATAATAATACCATATGTACTACCTGACATTCCAAGGAAACTGATAGCAAAGAACTGACGGAATGCGTTAACATATTGGCTTAAGTTTTTCTGTCCAAATGATGTAAGAAGATAAGCAGCAATTTCTTTAGGACGAAGGTATCTTCTGTTACCTGCAGAAGCATTATCAACTTCCTGTTGAATTGCCGCGCCGTTTACTTCATCAGCAACGGTTGTGGTTACATTGTTTTCCACTTTTCAATCACGCCTTTTTAAAATAGTCATATATATCCAATATACCTATAAAATATATCATAAATCTAAAAAATAATCAACCAAAATATATAAAAATAATGTGATTATTTGAATTTTAATGAGTATGCTACAGCTAATTTGTCGCATCTTTCATTTTCAGGGTGTCCTGCATGACCTTTAACCCATTCAAACTCGTATTCGTGTTGTGCTAAAAGAAGCAAAAGTCTGTCCCATAAATCGGGGTTTAATGCAGGTTTTTTATCTGCTTTACGCCAGTTGTTAGCTTTCCAACCTTCTGCCCAACCTTTTGTAATTCCGTTTACAACATAGGATGAGTCCGAATAAATTTTAACCTTACATTTTCTGTTTAGCGCCTCAAGACCGTTAATAACAGCTAAGAGTTCCATTCTGTTGTTTGTAGTTTCAGCTTCACCACCTGAGAGCTCCTTTTCAACGCCATTACAACGCAATATTGTACCCCAACCACCAGGGCCAGGATTACCTGAACAAGCACCGTCGGTGAACATTTCAACATAAGTTAATTTTTCCATAAATAACCTCAATGAATAAATGTAGTTTTTTCATATCAAACTAATTTTAACATGAATTTTTAATATTAACAATATGTATTTTCAAAAGGTTGTTTTTCTTGACATTATAATGAAAAAATAGTAATATATATAGACAACTAAAATTGAGATAGTATGGGTAATTTTACTCATTTTTATAGAAATGAATTTGTTCCGTTATACATAAATTATTACATTAAAATTTCTAAAGGAGGATAATATGGCTAAAGAAAAAAACGAAAAACAACAATCTCAGTCAAACGATTTGAAAAGAAAAAAGCCTAATAAGAATAAGTATAATAAAAACAAAAAAGGCGTTTTAAATAAAAAGCAAACACAAAAAAGCAATGCACCAAAAAAATCACAGGAAAAGAAGCAGAAAAACAATAAAAAACCAATGAAACCTGATGTTAATGTAAGAATTGCATTTTTAGGTGGACTTAATGAAGTTGGTAAAAATATGACTCTCTATGAGTGTCAGAATGATATGATTCTTGTGGACTGTGGTCTTGCATTCCCTGAACCTGATATGCTTGGTGTTGACCTTGTAATTCCCGATTTCACTTATGTAGAACAAAATGTAGATAAAATCAAAGGTATTTTTATCACTCATGGTCACGAGGACCATATTGGTGGTCTTGCTTATCTTTTACAGAGAGTAAATATCCCAGTTTATGGTACAAAACTTACAATCGGTCTTATTGAAGGTAAACTCAAGGAACATAAAATCCTTGATAAAGTAAAACTTAATGTTATTCAGCCAAAAGATAAAGTTGCCTTGGGTTGCTTTGAGGTTGAGGCTATTCATGTTAACCACTCAATCCCTGATGCTCTTGCTCTTGCAATCAGTTCACCAGCAGGTATTATTTTGCAGACAGGTGACTTTAAGATTGATACAACACCTATTGATGGTGAGGTAATTGACCTCGCAAGAATTGCTAAACTTGGTGAAAAAGGTGTTCTTTGTCTTCTTTCAGATTCAACAAATGCACAAAGACCAGGTTATACTTCAAGTGAGCGTACAGTGGGCGAGTCTTTTGCCCGACTTTTCCAGAAAGCAGATGGTAAACGACTTATAGTTGCTACATTTGCTTCAAATATCCACAGAGTTCAGCAGATTATAGATGTTGCGAAGTCTGTTGGAAGAAAAGTAGCTCTTTCAGGCAGAAGCCTTGAAAATGTTGTTGAAACAGCATCAAGACTTGGTTATCTCAATGTTCCGGAAGGACTTCTTGTAAGCATTGATTCAGTTTCAAGATACCCTCATGATAAACTTGTTATTATCACAACAGGTAGTCAGGGTGAACCAATGTCTGCACTTTATAGAATGGCTTTTTCTGAACACAGACGTGTTGAAATTGGAACAGGTGACTATGTTATTATTTCTGCAACACCTATTCCTGGTAATGAAAAGACTGTTGGTAAGGTCGTTGATGAACTTTTAAAACGAGGCGCTGAAGTTGTTTATGAAAAAATGTATGAAGTTCATGTTTCAGGACACGCTTGTCAGGAAGAACTTCGACTTATTATGAGCCTTGCAAAACCAAAGTTCTTTATACCTGTTCATGGTGAACAAAAACATTTAAGAAGCCATGCTGCAGTTGCTGAAAGCATGGGAATTGCACCAGGAAATATCTATATTGCCGATAACGGTAAACAGGTGGAACTTTCAAAAAGAAAAATGTCTGTGGTGGAAGATGTTCCTGCAGGCAAAGTATTCGTTGATGGTTATGGTGTAGGTGATGTCGGCAGTGCGGTTATCCGTGAAAGAAAGCGTCTTGCTGAAGATGGTCTTATGATTATCAGTGCTGTTATTGAAAAGGATACCGGAATGCTCGTTTCAGGACCTGATATTATATCTCGCGGATTTGTATATGTGCGTGATTCAGAACAATTGATAGCAGAGGCTAAACTTGTTGCCCAGATAGTAATTGACGAATGTATCCACGAAGGTCATGTTGAGTGGAATACAATAAGAAATAGAATGAGAGATGACATTTCCCGTCTTCTCTATGATAGGACTAAGCGTAGTCCAATGGTACTTCCTATAATAAGTTCCGTATAAAATAAAAGGGTAATTATTATGAAAAAGATTAGTGACAGCAAAATTAAAAATGTTTCCAGTATGTATCCCATAACAATTCCTGCAATTGTTGTCTGTATGCTTCTGTGCATTGTTCTCTTCTTTTATAATGTATATTTTGCTGTTGCAGGTCTTGTTGTTTCTGTGATTCTTCTTATAGTAGGAATTGCAAAAGATGGTGTGTCATTCAAAAGGCTTGAAAGCTCAGTTTTGGCACTTGATAAGAAACTTTCTGCTGATAGTGAGTATTGCGAGCTTAAGAACTTCCCATTACCCGTATTGCTTTTTGACAGTATGGATAATATAGTTTGGTATAATTCGGAATTCCGTAATGAGTTTATTTTGGATTATGCTTACGATGGCATTGATGTTAAACAGTTTACCTCCGGACAAGGTGTTAATGATGTCCGTGAAAAGAAGTTTTTAGAATGCCAGTTCAATAACAAGAAATATACTGCATTTTCAGGAAAAACGCAGTATAAAAATGAAACGGTATATGTTTTGTATTTTGTTGAAGATACAGAACTCAAAAAATTCAAAGAATCTTATTTGGCAACTCGTCCTGTGCTGATGCTTATTAATCTTGATAGTGCCGAAGACGTTTTTGTTGACCTTCGAGAAAGTCAGCAGACAGAAATTCTTAGTGATGTGGAAGCTATAGTTGAAAATTGGTTTTCGGGATATGATTGCATTTTCCGTAAAATGCCAAATGGAAAGTTTATTGTTTTTGCAGAGTCAGAAAAACTATCAAAAATGAAAGATGATAAGTTTTCTGTACTATCACTTGTCCGTTCCTATACATATAAGGAAAAGGTTCTTGGACTTACATTGTCTGTTGGCGTCGGTGTTGGAAACAATCTTTCGGATTGCGAAAAAATTGCAAGAAAATCACTTGACCTTGCTATGGGCAGGGGTGGTGACCAGGTTGTTGTTAAAACTCCTGATAGTGACTTTGAATTTTTCGGTGGAGTTTCAAAAGGGATTGAAAAGCGAAATAAAGTTCGTACACGAATGATTGCTTCTGCAATTAAAGAAACAATTAAATCAAGCTCTAATGTTCTTGTTATGGGACATCGTTTTGCTGACCTTGACTCATTGGGTTCATCGGTTGGTTTTGCAATGATTTGTAAGGCTCTAGAAAAGCCTGTTAATATCGTTATGTCATCAAAAACAACTCTTGCAATGCCACTTGCAAAGCACCTTATCTCAAATGGTATGGACGATTTGCTTATTGAACCAGAGGATGTTGATGAATATCTTCAGCCTAAAACCTTGCTCGTAGTTCTTGATACTCACAGAAAGAGCTTCCTTGAATATCCGGAACTGTTTGATTTGGTTGAAAAGGTTATCGTTATTGACCATCACAGAAAAACAGTCGACCATATAAATAAGGCGGTTATTTTCTATCACGAACCGAATGCGTCTTCTGCATCGGAAATGGTGACAGAACTTATACAATATATAAATATTGATGTAGATGTGCCAAAAGTATGTGCTGAGGCAATTATGTCAGGTATTACACTCGATACAAAGAATTTTGTTATGAAAACAGGCGTGCGCACATTTGAAGCAGCTGCTTATCTTCGTTCATTGGGTGCAGATACTGTTTCTGTTAAACAACTTTTTGCTAACAGTATGCAAACACAACAAGCAAAGAGTGAAGTTGTGAAGAATGCAGCAATGTATACTGATTGTGCAATTGGTGTTGTGGATTTTGAATCTGACGATGTGAGAATTGTTGCAAGTCAGGCAGCAGATGAACTTCTCAACATTGATGGTGTACACGGTTCATTCGTATTATTTAAAACAGATGAAACTATAAACATTTCAGCACGTTCTTATGGCGAAATAAATGTTCAGCTTGTTATGGAAGAACTCGGTGGTGGAGGTCATCTTACAATGGCTGCGTGTCAGCTTGAGGATGAAACATTTGACAGTGCTTTGAATCTTCTTAAACAAGCGATTGATAAAACAAGATAAGAAAGAGGTTATAAATATGGATGTAATTTTGAAAGCGGACGTGAAAGGTCTTGGTAAAAAAGGTGAAAAAGTAAAGGCTTCTGACGGTTACGCACGTAACTTCCTTTTCCCAAAAGGATTGGCTGTTGAAGCAAATGCACAGAGCCTTACTGAACTTCGTAATCGTGAACAGTCAAATCAGCATAAAATTGATGTAGAAGTTGCTGCAGCTAACGATTCAAAAGCAAAACTTCAGGGTAAAATCATTAAAATTACTGCAAAAGCAGGAAATAATGGTAAACTTTTCGGTTCTGTAACATCAAAAGAAGTTGCTGCTGAAATCGCAAAGCAGTATTCGGTAAAAGTTGATAAAAGAAAAATTTCAATGGATGATATCAAAACTTTTGGTTCATACAAAATTGAAGTTAAACTTTACACAAATATTGTAGCTGAAATGACAGTTATGGTTGGAGAATAAAAATGGAAACCAATTATTTATCAGTTGATAATATGAATCTTCCTCACAGTATAGATGCTGAACAGGCTGTCCTTGGTGCTTTGCTTAAAGACCCATCATGTCTGCCACTTGTTTCTGATATGCTCAGAATTGAACATCTTTATCTTCCACAGCATAAAGCAATTTATACTGCAATTCTTAATATTGATACAATCGGTGGACGTATTGACCCTCTTGTTGTTCTTGAAGAACTGAAAAAAGAGGGTGTCTATGACGATATCGGCGGTAAGACATATCTTATGAAAATTGCCGATGCTGTTCCATCAACAAAGAATGTGGAATCTTATATCAAAATTATTATTGATAAGTTCTATCTTCGTACATTGATGGTAACTGCTCGCGATATTCTTGAGGCTACAAATAATGAGTCTGATTCTCCCGATTCAATTCTTGATTTGGCAGAACAGAAGATTTATAACATTCGTAGTGGCAGAGCAGTAACTGGACCTGCAAGAGTCAGCGATATTGTTATGTCTGATGTTTTTGAGCGTCTTAAAAAACTCGGTAGCGATGATATAAAAGTTAAAGAACAGTATATGGGTATTTCCACAGGATTTTCATATCTTGATAAAATCCTTGGCGGTGGTTTCCATCGTTCAGACTTTATAGTTGTCGGTGCTCGTCCTGCTATGGGTAAAACAAGTTTTGCTTTGAATGTTGCACGAAATATTGCAAAGAACAAAAAAGTTCTTTTCTTCTCATTGGAAATGTCAAAGGAACAGCTTGCCCAGCGAATTATTTCAACAGAAGCAAGAATTGTAAGTGAAAAGTTAAGAACAGGTGACATTACAGATGCTGACTGGGAAAAGCTAGGACTTGCTTTACAGAATCTTGTTGATTGTGAACTATATTTTGATGATACAGCAAATATTAATGTAAATGAAATGAAAGCACGTGCTCTTCGATTGAAGGACGTTGACTGTATTGTTATCGACTACCTTCAGTTGATGTCAGGTACAAAGCGTACTGAAAATCGTGTGGCTGAAGTTTCAGAAATTACACGTAGCCTTAAAATGATGGCGAAAGACCTTAATATTCCTGTTGTAACTTGTTCACAGTTGTCCCGTGGTGTTGCGAAAAATGCAAATGGTGACCACCGTCCACAGATGACCGACCTTCGTGAATCAGGTACAATTGAGCAGGACGCTGATATTGTTCTTATGCTTCATCGTGAGGATTACTACAATAACAATCCTGATGAAGAAAAAGACCCTAATTCAGTAAATATTGCTGAAGTAATTGTAGGTAAAAACAGACATGGTTCAACAACAACTGTTAAGGTTGCTTGGAATCCTGAATTTACAATGTTCTCAACACTTGAAAGGATAAAAGATGACCAATAAAGTTTTAAAAACAATAAATGATTATCATATGATGTCAGATTGTGAAACACTTGGTATCGGACTTTCAGGTGGAGCTGATTCCGTTTGTCTTACTCATATTTTGTCTGTGAATAAAGAACAACTTGGGATTAAAAAAATCAAAGGAATACATATTCATCATGGAATCCGTGGCGATGAGGCTGACAGAGATTTAGAATTTTCCCGTAGCCTTTGCGAAAAACTTGGAATAGAATTTCTTTCATATTATGCAGATGTTCCTAGTGAAGCAGAAAAAACTGGGGAGAGTATTGAAGAATGTGCAAGGCGTATCCGATATTCATTTTTTGAAAAGTCTGGATGCGATAAAATTGCAACTGCACATAATCTTAACGATAATATGGAAACATTTATTTTCAATTTATCTCGTGGTGCATCTCTGTCGGGACTGTGTGGTATTCCATATGTGAGAGATATTTACATAAGACCGTTGCTTGATTGTTCAAGAGAAAAAATTGAAGAATATCTTAAAGAAAACAATCTTGATTATGTGACAGATAGTACAAATCTTTGTGACGATTATACAAGAAACAAGATTCGACACAATATCTTGCCACTATTGTCAGAGCTTAATCCGTCGTTTGATAATGCCTTTTCGCGCTGTGTTGAGTCACTTAACTCTGTTAAAAATTTTGTTACAGAGAGTGCAAGTGAATTACTTGAAAAATCAAGATGTGATGGATATTTCAACTGTGCAATTTTTAACGATTGTCATATTGCATTGAAAAGTCAGATTGTATCCTTGATTTTAAAAGAACAGAATGCAAGAAACATAAGCCGTGACCACATAAATTCCGTTATTTATATTATGGAAAATGGTGGTAGTGCATCTGTTGGTGGCAATGTTAAGGTAAATGTCTGTGACAATAAAATGTTTTTCGGTGAAATAATTGAAACCGAAAAATTTGAACAACCATTTTCACTTGATGATGTTGAATTTTCAACTCCTGTCGGCAAATATATTGTTAAATCGTTTGATGAAAAAGATTTACAAAACTTTAATAAACAGGATACAGAAAATTTAATTGATTGTGATAAAATTTCACCTAATGTGATAGTTCGCAATCGTCGAGATGGTGACAGTGTTCAATTAAGTGGCAGACCAAATAAAACATTTAAAAAACTTTTTAATGAAAACAAAATTCCACTTGGTGAAAGAGATAGAATGCTTGTTTTATCAGATGAAAATGGAGTAGTTTGGACAGAATTTTTTGGAGTTGCAAAAAGATACAAACCTTATAAATATTCAAAAAAAATCATTAAAATATCAAAGATGGGGGAAAATAATGATTAACGATATTGATAGAGTTCTTTTATCTGAAGAAGATTTAAAAGGAATTGTGGGAAGACTTGGTAAAGAAATCTCAAACGACTATAAGGGCAAAAACCTTGTTCTTGTTAGTGTGCTCAAGGGCTCAGTTGTGTTTATGGCTGACCTTATGAGAGCGATTACAATACCTTGTACTATTGATTTTATGTCAGTTTCAAGTTATGGCTCAGGCACAAAGACATCAGGCGTTGTAAAAATTATTAAAGACCTTGATGCAGATGTTGTAAACGGAGCAGATTTGCTTATCGTTGAAGATATCCTTGACAGTGGTGTTACACTTGAATACTTGATGAAAGTTCTTTCAGTCAGAAATCCTAACAGCATTAGAATCTGTACATTACTTGATAAACCAGAAAGAAGAAAAGCAAATGTGTTTGCTGATTATGCAGGTGCTCAGATTCCAGATGCGTTTGTTGTTGGATATGGACTTGATTATGATGAAAAATACAGAAACTTACCTTTCATAGGTGCGTTAAAACCTGCAGTATATGAAAAATAACCACAGGAGTGAAATACGATTTTGAAAAAAATTAACTGGAAAGCAATAATCCCATATATTCTTATTCCTGCACTTTGCATCGGTGTGTTGTATATGTATATGGATAGAGGTGCAACAAAAGATTTCAAGTATTATGAGGTTCTTGAGCTTTTTGACAATCAGCAGGTTGTGGAAGCAGACCTTAATATGAATAGCGGTGCAATGACATTTAAAATTAAGGATGATGATACTCAGTACAAATACACTGTACCAAATGTGAATCTTTTCCTTAATGACGTTCACGAGGATTTAAGAGAATATAACAAAGCAAATCCTAAAAAACCTATTGAATTTGATTATAAGGCGGGTACATCCAATTCATGGATTATCAGCGTTCTTCCATCATTATTATTGACGATTGGTTTTGTTGTTTTGATGGTTGTTATGTTCAAAAAAATGAACAGTTCAATCTCAAGTGAAAACAATAAGGCAATGAGTTTTGGTAAAGCACGTATCAAGCGTGGTGACGAACAGACTAAAAAAGTCACATTCAAGGATGTTGCAGGTGCTGATGAAGAAAAAGAAGAACTTACAGAAATTGTTGAGTTTTTGAAAAATCCGAACGACTTTTCAAATCTTGGTGCAAGAATTCCAAAAGGTGTCCTTCTTGTTGGCCCTCCGGGTACAGGTAAAACCTTACTTGCAAAAGCAGTAGCAGGTGAGGCTGATGCACCATTCTTCTCAATTTCTGGTTCAGATTTCGTTGAAATGTATGTTGGTGTCGGTGCATCTCGTGTTCGTGATCTTTTCAAAGAAGCAAAAAAGAGTCAACCATCAATTATCTTTATTGACGAAATTGACGCAGTTGGTCGTCATCGTGGTGCAGGTATGGGTGGCGGTCACGACGAGCGTGAACAGACACTTAACCAGTTGCTTGTTGAAATGGATGGTTTTGGTGCAAACGAAGGTGTAATCGTTATCGCTGCAACTAACAGACCTGATATTCTTGACCCTGCTCTTTTAAGACCTGGTAGATTTGACAGACAGGTTACTGTTGGATATCCTGACATTAAGGGCAGAGAAGATATTCTTAAAGTACACGCAAGAAATAAGCCATTGGCTCCTGACGTTGACCTTCGTCAGATTGCTGCAACAACAGTTGGTTTTACAGGTGCTGACCTTGAAAATCTTCTTAACGAAGCAGCACTTCTTGCGGCGAAAAATAAGAAAATGGCAATTACAATGAACGAGATTGAAGAAGCAACAATGAAGGTTGTTGTTGGTAGTGAAAAGAAATCCCGTAAAATTACTGAAAAGGATAAGAAAATCACAGCCTACCACGAAGCAGGTCATGCAATTTCTTCATATTATCTTGAAAATCAGGACCCTGTTACTCATATTTCAATCGTTCCTCGTGGAATGGCAGCAGGTTTCACACTTTATACGCCTGAACAGGATAAGATGCATATGATGAAGTCAAGAATGCTTGACGATATCGTTTCACTTCTCGGTGGTCGTGTTGCTGAAAAGATTATTTTTGGTGATATTTCAACGGGTGCGTCAAATGATATTCAGCGTGCAACAGAAATCGCAAGAAATATGATTACAAAATATGGTATGAGTGAAAAATTAGGACCTATCGCATTTGGTTCTGATAATGACGAGGTATTCCTTGGCAAGAATTACACACATACAAGAAACTATTCTGAAAATATTGCAGCAGCAATTGATGAGGAAGTTGAATCAATTATCAACAATGCTTACAACAGAACTGAAACAATTCTCACAGAGCATATTGACCAGCTTCACCTTGTTTCTGATATTCTTGTAAAACTCGAAAAGATTGATAAAGAACAGTTTGAATCTCTTATGACAACAGGTGCTTTACCTGAAGAAAAAGAAGAAATTCCTGTAACAGAAACTGTTGAAAATACAGAAATCGCTGAAACAGAAGAAAATATGTAATATTGCATAGTAAAAAAGCAACAGAAATTTAAATCTGTTGCTTTTTTTATTGATTATCAGTTGCATTTTTTGTATATTTGTTATACAATATATTTTAATATTTTAAAATGTGGAAGTATATATCATTAGCAAGATTTGGAGTGAAAGAATATGAAACTTAACGGTTCAGAA